>JANXYM010000082.1 GCA_025350045.1 Methanomicrobiales archaeon
CCGCGCTCTTGGTTACATTGCTCTGTACGAAATCTGCCATAAGTTTTCTCTGGCTCCCGCCCTTGGGCCCTTGGGCTAAAATAGTACTCTGTAGGACGGGGAATTTAGGTTTTTATGAAGGGGGCAAGAGGGGGAAATACTACAAAAAGATGAATGGGAATGAATATAGGGGGGAATACAATTTGGGTATATGCTATGTCAGAAATGCGGGAGGGAAAAACCAGATAACGCGATTTTCTGTCATTGGTGTGGAAATCCTCTAAATCCACAGATCCAGTCCACAATATCAGAGACGCCCCGTCCTAAAAGCCGCGTTTTTTTATTCTGGGCTGCAAAAAGCGACGTTGTTTGAATTTAACGCTGTAGATCCGATGCAAATTGATACTATTGGTCATATTGTCGCTCTCAATGCAAAATAATTTTCCACCACATGAATTCTATGCCCCAGTCAAAAATTATGTACAAATCAAAAGCCAAAGGCTAACCCTCGCAGTTTTCCAGTGAACACTGGGGTGTTAAACTTTCCATTATCTTTGACTAATGAAAATCTTGTTATCCACCTCGATAAACGGAAGGCAACTATTGGCTTTGTATTGAATCGTATATTTCCCGTCTACTGAATTTTCAATAACGGTTCGATCATATTCAAAAAATTGTTGGACTGCTCCATTAGGAGGTATATTATCAATATTAAAAGATCGATTCACGCATTTACGGAAGTCCGGGACGAAATCGTTACAAAATGCTGTATCGATTTCAACTTTTTTTGCAGGTGTATTTCTTATGTTGACGATTTTTATTGTGACGTTATGGTGATTTGTTAACCCAATATTCATTTGAGTATCTTTGTTTTCTAAAACTGAAACAGTAATGTTTTTGTCTTCTCCGTTTAAGCAGCTATCAGAGCATCCCGCTGCAAACACAAATATTGCGACCACAATGCCGATGAGAATGATCTTCATTGGCGCATAGGATAAATCCATTTTAGACCATCTCTTGAGTATAATAAATTAGGTAAGACAATATATTTTTAGGTTCGTTAATTGTTATGGGATATAAGAAGGAGTTCATGTTCGGTGTCACATCAGGGATGTTTTTTGGAATCTATCTGATAACGGGCCAAAACATCGATCCTGAAAGCCTTGCATTCACGATAGGAGATACAGTAAATAACGCAACTAAAACTGCCGTATCAAATCAAATACCAACCATGTGGGATCAATATCGTCCTTGGTTATTGTTAGCAAGTGCAAT
Organism: Methanomicrobiales archaeon; assembly: GCA_025350045.1. Classification (GTDB taxonomy): domain Archaea; phylum Halobacteriota; class Methanomicrobia; order Methanomicrobiales; family Methanospirillaceae; genus Methanoregula. The sequence continues at coordinate 1,255 of JANXYM010000082.1, forward strand.
TTTTTCCATTATAACGATATTTTCCGTTATAAAACAGGGATCTATAGCGATTATCGTGGCTATTTTAGGGTTCATAGGTGCATTATTCCTAATATTATGTGCGAAAAACAACAATTTCATATGGATATCTCTTCCGTGTTTGATAGTAGGGGCAATTTTATCGAATTGATTTCAAAATAAAATGGAGATTAGATCAGTAACACGATATAAACAACTACATACCGAGACGATTCTATATGAAACTAATATCCATAGCCGCGATACTCGGGAGAGAGTATTCTGATTTTTTGATTATCCTCCATTGAAAATTTCGCACTCGCAAAAACATAGCCGAACAAACCAGTTTTGATATAAATTCGATGAATTCCAAGATTCTCAAACGGTTCGCCCTGAAGTAATATTGGCTTATAACTATCTATGGTAAGTTGAGTATGCATGAAATTGTAATCGATGATTGTTGAAAGCGTCTCTGGATGGGTTATGAAAAGTGAAAATAAACCGGCTAGCGCATCAATTGTTGCCTTCATTGTGGCCTGCTCTTTATTCCGGAAACGATCATGTTTGATGTCTGTATATCGTCTCCACCAATCGGGAGTTCTTTGATCACTCCAATCTCTGAATGGGCAAATTGATGAGTAGTTTCGTAATTCAAAAATTTGTTTTTTTGAGATCTTGTATCGAGTCTGAAAAATTTCTCGATATACTTTCATGGAATGTTGATCGTCAGTACGAATCTCTTCAATTTTTGGATAATCGTTTAACGACTCACAATAGATAGCATTTTTAAAAAATGAATCAACGCTGCTTCCAACATTATTGAATAAATTCACCAATGGATATGACCATACGTCATAATGTTGAGGGGAAAAAGGAACATATTCCAAATAATTTAGAAACTCTTTCTCTAGTGATTGATACATCTCCCATACAATTTCTGGCTTCTCCCGCATGTTCCACCTAATTATCAAATAATCATTAATGTCAAATGAACTCTCGTGCAGCAATATTTAAATTCGGTTTCCCCCTCCTTTATGCCTATATCAATATTATGAATGGAGGGCTTATAAATCAGTAAAGAAGAAAACAAATCCTCATATTGATTTTCTATGACGACCGATGAAGATTCAGACAGTGCGAATGAAAAAACCAATCTTTCAATTGTGCTTGGCATCGTATTATTTGAACTCTTCATTTGGTTGTCAGAAATCCTATACCTCGGTTTAAAATCATATATCGATCCTCGTTTTTGTGTTGCGCTTGGTGGAATATGTGTCATTTTGCTTTATTTCTCCGCGATATTCTTTAATAAACCGTCAATAGAAGAAGTAAAAAGATATTCGGAAAAATACGACTTCATAAGAATTGTATGGGGCCTTTTTTTCGTTCTATTTTCGGTTATCATTTATTCGGCTAGTTTAATGTTTACAAATTCGCCATCTTCAGATATTCTTGGTTTATACATAGCCTTCTATTTGACAGGTGTGGCTCTATTATTCGATGGTGCCTGGCCGGGAAAGCAAGATTTGAAACCCATTAAGTCTCAACAAACTACAATCTCCGATGAAATAACGAAAATTTCAGAAAACCGGACTGAGATGATCGATAAATTAAAGGTACTATCGGAAAGATTGAATACGATTGATCAGAAGATCTCTGAAAAACACTTCTGTTCAAAAGTGCGTTTTAAATATCGAAAGTAGTTTTTTGCCCCTACCGAGGAATCGACAAGGGAGCCTTCAAGAGCAGAGAACAAAAATCCAATTCCGGAGTATTAAAAGAAATTATAACAGTTGTAAAATTTACGCATATCAAAAAAGTTATGCTTGTAACTATTTTCTAGAAATTTACAAAGGCTGTGTAACCATGCCCCTCAATATTACGCACTCCAGTTCCCCATCCACAGAAACAACCATATCGTTCCCCTCCCTACGATTGACTTGAACAAAAAGGATCTTCTCCCATGCCTTCCCGACCGCAGATGACTATCGAGGAAATCGCCGAACTGCTGGATATCGAAGATCTTGCCGAAAGCACCTACATCGAGATCAAAAAAGCAGCAGGGGAAGACGGAAAAGGCCAGTTGCCCGAATCGTTTTTTCCAACCTACAGCGCATTTGCCAACACCCAGGGTGGCATTGCCCTTCTCGGATTCCAGGAAGTCTCCCCTGGCGAATTCGTCCTGACCGGGATCACCGAACCCGGCCGGGTCATCGATCAGCTGTGGAGCAACCTGAACAACCGCGAAAAAGTCAGCATCAACATCTTAAAAGACGACAATATTTCTGTTGGTACGCACGAGGGAAAACAATACATCAGGATCATTGTGCCACCGGCCCGCCGCGAGCAGAAACCGGTATACGTAGGGAAAAATCCCTTAGCCGGGACATTCCGCAGGAATTTCTCCGGGGATTATGTCTGCGACGAAGCAACCGTCAAGCGGATGATTGCCGAGCAGGTCGAAGAATCCCGGGATGCAAAATTACTTTCGCATTTCTCTGAAAACGATCTGGACAACGCTACGGTCCGGTCCTATCGGAACAGATTCCGGAGCACAAAACCCACGCACCCGTGGAACAGCCTTGATGACCATGAATTCCTTCGCTCGATTGGGGGGCTCACGCGGGATCGGGCATCCGGAGAGGAAGGACTGACCCTTGCCGGACTCCTGATGTTCGGCAAACTGAGGCCCATCCTCGATGCAGTTCCGTATTACCTTGTTGATTACCAGGAGCGCAGAGCGGAGGAGGATGACGGGACCCGGTGGGTGGACCGAGTCACCACGGACGGCACCTGGTCCGGCAATCTCTATGACTTCTTCCAGATTGCCATCCAGAAACTGTACCGGGATCTCAAAGTACCATTCAAACTGGCCGGGCCTTCCCGCATCGATGACACCCCCGTTCATGAAGCCCTGCGTGAAGCTCTGACCAATACGCTCGTTCACGCGGATTACAGCGGAACGGTTCCGATCCTTATCATCAAGCGACCGGATATGTTCTCGTTCCGGAATCCGGGCACGATGAGAGTACCGGTTGAAGACGCAATTCATGGAGGTAACAGCGATTGCCGCAACAGGAACCTCCAGACAATGTTTGATCTCATAGGCTATGGAGAACGGGCAGGTTCCGGCCTTCCAAAAATCTTCCAGAACTGGAGAGAGCAGCTCTGGCGTCTACCGGAACTCAAGGAAAAATTCAATCCTGAACAGACGATCCTTGTCATGCGAATGATGAGCCTTCTTCCCGAAGCCGTTATGAAGAGTCTCGAAAGCCGGTTCGGATCGGAATTCAATGAGTTGTCCAAAGAGCAGAAACTTGCCCTTGCCACGGTCGCCATCGAAGGCAGCGTAACCCATGCACGAATTAAAGAGATTTCGGATATCCATCCGCATGATCTTTCGATGGAATTAAAAGACCTTGTTACCCGCAGATTCCTCCAGTCTGCCGGGGCAACCCGGGCAATGGTGTACACATTCGCTGGTGTACCAGTGGTCGTTACTGAAGGTACGGTTCAGTCCCGACTCGATGGAATAGCGGAACAAAAGGGCGGCAGCTCCGTGCATTTGCCGGATAGCTCCGTGCATTTGCCGGATAGCTCCGTGCATTTGGTACCGAGCTCCGTGCATTCAGCATTGCGTACACTCGTTGATGAGCGGTTTTTGGGCCGGAAAAAAGTATCAAACATTCTGATGGAAGAAACAATCCTCATCCTCTGCTCCGGACATTTCCTGACGTTGGATCAGCTTGCCGATCTCCTGAAACGCTCCCCAGAAACCATCAGGACACATTATCTCAATCCGATGGTAAAGAGAAAATTACTCGATCTGAAATATCCCGATAAACACACCCATCCGGACCAGGGATATCGGACACGAAAATAATTATTTGTCTTGTCGATGATGACGCATATGATGTAAATGTGGTGAATAAGTGGCGAATAAAAAAACGAGATAAACGATCAACGAAACCAGCATAAGGGGCAGTAAAGGGATACTCACGGCGTCACCCACACCGCCCCAATCCCATAAAATGCCTTCTCGAATCGCTCCGGTCTTTCTCCAACATAGAAGAGCGCCGGCGAAAACGTTGGCCCTGAATCATTCCCCTGCGGACCAACAAACCGGATACGGGCCGAAGGAAAACAAACTCGGCACGATATCGCCGTCAGCGTCTTCCACGCTGCGGTCTCGGTCGCCGACTTCCACACAACAATTGCCTCCGTGGTCCGGCCTTCGGACCGCTCCAGGTATAGTTTCGAAAACCAACGCTCGACCCCGGGTCCGAAAGGAGGATTGAGAAAGACCCGCCCCACCCAAGGCTGGATGAGCCCATTGTCCTGAGCGGTATAATGCCTCGCTGCCGGCACGTTCGGGATCTCCTGGCTGTTGCTACACGGGTCCAGATCGATCGCGCCCATGCAGGCGATCACCGCATCGAGGATGTACTGCGGCGTGTAATGCTCCGTGCTCTCATGTGAGAGCAGGGCTGGGGGGACCGTCACACCACCCCAGCCTCCTGTACACTTTCCCGCAAACCTCTCCCGTAACAATGCTCGCACAACTTCACACCGGCCTCGCGATCGATCCACACCGCCTTCGCAATCCCGCAGACCGAACACTTCCCCACATCCGCCGTCACGCGGCTGCACCGGGAAACATCCACGGTCCCCGGTAAAGGAACCGAAGCCATCTGCTCCGCTTTCACCGCTTCGGTATAACATGAGCGGCACACCCGCCGGGCATCCTGCTGATCCTTGGGCCGGGCCCTACGCTCTTTGGTGAATTTTTCAATGAACCAGGAGCCTTTCTTCCCGCAGGCATAGCACACGGTCTTCGGCTCCGGGGGTTCGAGTTTCTTGTAATCAGCGGCCCGGATTGACCGGGCCTGATCCTTGTTTACAGCAGAGGGGGTCGAATCCGGGCTCATTTCAGCAGTTTTACAGCACGTGCTGTAAGTCATCGGAGCGCGGTCTGGTATTTTATTCCCGGATTGCGCAGGGATTTGCAGAGATCGTTTTTCATTTACAGCAGATTGGGAATCATGGAGACACTGAGTAATCTCCAAACCGGGTTCTGCGTGAGTAGCAGCATTCTCTTTTTGCTGTAAATTACCTTCTCTTAGTACAGAATTATTATTATAAACAGGAGTATGGGGAAATCCGGGTTTGGAAATTGCGCCATTTTGATTTACAGCAGTTGCAGTAAAACTGCTGTAAACGTGCTGTAATGCTGTAAATGACCCTGCGCCACCATCATCATTATCGCCGTGCGGATCGTGGTCGAGCCAACAGGACCCGCCATTCGCCCACTGCCGGAAGATTTCGCGGTTCCATGTGAACGCTTCAGTCCTGCGGCGGACTGCATATCCGTCAGTCTCAGTTACGGTCACGGTCCGGTCAGTGAACGAGAGGGCAGGGCACTTCTCTAGCAGGCCCGTGTAATTCTTTCCCCGGCTGTCGTAGCCTTTGATCATCCGGTAAATTCCCATGTAGGATGCCCCGGTGAACCGCTGGAGATCCTGGATAGTGAACTCCGGTTGATCCGCTTTCTCAATAATCGCGAGCAGGTCCGACTCCTTCTTCGTCATCTTCGATTCCTGTCCTCCAGCCGTGCCGTTCAGGAGCGTGAAGACATCATTCGCAGCAGCGAAATCCGCCTCGTTCGCATATATGCAGAGTGTTCCATCTCTGTTCGTCTTCTGCCGGCGCTGCATGAAGAAGAGAGTCGCGTGACTCTTGATCAAGTCGTAGAGCATGTCGGGGTTACGCCGGTTGCAGATGGCGTTGAACCGGATCCGCTTCGAGTAGGGAATAATCACCCAGATCAGCTGCTCGTGAAGGATCTCCCAAATGGCCCTGCAGGTCCTCAGCTCATCGGACTCATCAACAAACAGGTCCGGGTCCAGCATCTCCCGGTCCTGCTTCGCCGCCAGCACGCGGGCGTCCTGGTCGGCAGACTCATCGATCCAGCAGGTGAGCATCCGGTTCATCACCTGATCGTCACCGGTCCCTTCCTTCTTCGCAATCCACCAGACGCACTGTTCGGGAATCGTACAGACCCGAGAAGTCAGATCCTTTGTCACCGTCGTGTGCGTGATCGGCTCGTGGAAGTTCGAGGTCGCGGACTTCAGGATCTCCTGGATGCCATCCGAGAGCTCAGTGTCGTCGCTCATCAGCACCGTGCGGGGCTGGAGGTCTTTCATGTAATAGAGGGCCTTGTTACTCACCGTTCCTTTCACCTTGTACCGCTCCGGGACCTGGCGCATCATCTTCCGGAATGCGTGCGTCTTTCCC
>JANXYM010000063.1 GCA_025350045.1 Methanomicrobiales archaeon
CTCTCTTCTTTCCCGGGCTCGGGATAATCAGCAGCTGATGACCGGTATGTCGGCAGCACACGCGATACGGGAGGACCGGGATGCCCGATAAGGTCATCCTTGATTCCTGTATTATTGCAGCTATCTTCCTGCCGGAAACAATCACCGGTAAAGCCATTGATGCAGCAGCGGAGCATAGCTGCATTACGGTTGACCTTGCTTATACTGAAGTTGCAAATGCTGCATGGAAACGTGCAGTGCATGCAGGTACTGATCCGGAAACCGTAAAGATCTGCCTGGATAACGCAATCGCGTTTATCCAGGAGACCTGTGAGGTAATTCCGGCACAAGAACTGATAACTCCGGCATGGGAACTCTCGTGCCGACACCGGATTACCATCTACGATGCACTTTTTGTCGTTGCATCTATCCAATGCAATGCGCCGCTGGTCACGGCGGATGCGAAACTTGCCGGTGTAGTGAGCAAAACCTGCCCGGTTATCCGGATCGGGTAATACTAGCTGGACAGGTTCTCCTTCGGCAGAGTGACCCGCCGGCATCCACCGGATTTTTCCTTTTTTTTAAAAAAAAATCCGGACACCGCAGGAGAACTCAGGTTTACCGGCAGGAATGCCCTTTGCAGAGCTCAACCGGAAAAAGGAACACCATAAAAAACGGGGGGATTATTGCTCATCCTTTCGGAATGATTCAGGGCAGGACATGACTGATGCGGGGGATCTGGTCCTGCTCATAGAAGGTTTCCGTATAGGAATCAGGGAAGACCATGCGGGTCACACCGGGTGAAAAATCCGGGGATATGAACGGCGCAAACCAGTACTTCTGCAGTACGGCCTCCGCTTCCCTAAATGAGAGGGCGGGGGTCTTTAGGGTGATGACGCCGTTACGAACCTCGCGTGCGGCAAATCCCTTCACCAAGAACTGTGCCCTGCTCCCGTCAGCTCCGGTCACCTGGACCGGGGTGTGGAAATTGCTCTCAAGGGCTTTTTTCAGCTCTGTTCCGGGGTCACCGATACGGGCAAATACTGCGGCATGCTCGTACCACGACAGTTCATACGCAAACGTGATCACGGCATCGGTATTATCCTGCACAACGATATCCAGAGATGTTGCCCTGAATGCCCCGGCCGGGGATACGGCAATGAGGAGAAGAAGGAGCAGAACCCCGGGAATCAGCAACAGACGTTTTGTCATTATCGGGCCTCGCAACTAGCGTTATGCGTTTGCTGTAATAAGGTTTCTCATCCCCACTATGAAACGGCGGGAAATCCATTCTCCACAAACAATCCAGGGTGACGACTCAGGGTCAGGAAAAAACTGAACTATGTAGTTTCGCCCTTCAGTAGGGTAATGACAAGAAACTCGGGAATTCTGAACCGGTTTTGTCTGAAATGCAAGACATGAACAGAAACCGGCAATAAGGAGTCTGTTGATTGAAAACTGGGGGTTAAAGAGACCCGGTTAAAACCCAAACGGTTATATCATCCGATATGAGAGCCCGAAAAATAAGAAAAAAACAGTCGTTATTGACCTGATTTTTTTATCATGAAAGATACTTATATGCTAGACTTGTAATAAACATTCAAGCGAAAAACCCTAGAAACCGACATGATAAATCCTGCAGGTCATTTTTGAGACCCGGGCAGACCTGACATAACCAAAAAAGAAAATCCGAGGTGCAATAATGTTAAAAAAGAAAGGTGAAAAACTGATCATCATTGGCGCCGGAGGTCATGCGAAGGTCATAATCGATATACTCAGGACTTCTTCTGACTACTCTATTGAAGGATTGGTTGATCCACAACATTCCGGTAAAAATATATTGGGTGTTCCGGTTATTGGGGATGACTCACAACTGGAAAAGATATATGAAGAAGGTACAAGAACAGCATTTGTTGCCGTCGGAGACAATCAAAAGAGAGGGCAGATATCCGATTACGTAAATAAAATCGGATATACTCTGGCAAATGCAGTCAGCCGTCATTCCTATGTATCGTCTACAGTAACACTAGGAAAGGGGATCGCTATTATGCCTGGTGCAGTCGTACATCCCGACTCAAAGATTGGGGATAATGCAATTATCAATACCGGCAGCACTATCGATCATGACTGCGTTATTTCAAAAAATGTTCATATTGCTCCCGGATGTACTATTGCGGGAAATGTAAAAATTGGAGAGGGATCATTAATAGGTATTGGCACGAAAATAATTCCGGATATTTCTGTGGGATCATCAACAATAATTGGTGCGGGAAGCGTAATTATCGCCAATATACCTTCAGGATGCACAGCTTTCGGAGTTCCTGTAAAAATTCAAAAAACATAGATGAGGATCAGAATTGACAAAAAGAACTATTTTTGTGGCTAATGCCGTATTGAACGGAAATGAAAAAAAATATGTAAACGATTGTCTTGACAGCGGCTGGATCTCTTCCCATGGTAAATATGTAGAAGAGTTTGAAAAAAAATTTGCCGTTTTTTGTGACACAAAATGTGCGGTTTCGTGCTGTAACGGTACAGTGGCTCTCCATTTATCGCTTCTCGGGCAGGATGTGGGTCCCGGGGATGAGATAATAATGCCAACTCTCACCTATATCGCAACAGCGAATGCGGTGAGATATTGTGGTGCGAAACCGGTTTTTATTGACAGTGATGCTGAAACATGGAATATTAATCCGGATCTGATTGAAGAAAAAATTTCAAAGAGAACAAAAGGTATCATTGTCGTCCATCTGTATGGACATCCCGTCGACATGGATCCGGTTTTAAAAATTGCCCGGGATAACAATCTTTTTGTGATAGAAGACGCTGCTGAGGCACACGGTGCGCTGTATAAGAACAAGGTTGTAGGATCGCTGGGTGATGCGGGTTCTTTTAGTTTTTATGGGAACAAGATCATCACCACCGGGGAGGGAGGGATGGTAACAACCAATAACCAGCTCCTTGCAGAGAAAATACGGACGCTCAAGGGTCAGGGAGTTGATCCTAACAAACGATACTGGCATTCTGTCGTAGGGTATAATTACCGGATGACAAATATTGAGGCAGCTATCGGATTGGCCCAATTGGAAAATATTGGCTGGCACCTGCAGAAAAGACGGGAAATCGCAGGTTTATATAATAAATATCTTGCGTGCCTCCAGGAGTATATTCACCTGCCGGTAGAGAAGAAATGGGCACACCATGCGTTCTGGATGTATTCGGTTTTATTGAAAGACAACGTGCGGCTCTCGCGAGATGAATTTATCACGGAACTTCAGGATTCCGGGATTGAAACACGCCCGGTCTTTTACCCGATGCATGTCCTTCCTCCCTACTTTGAAAAGAATGCGCACTATCCTGTAGCAGAGAAGATTGCAGCCCGGGGAATAAATCTTCCTACGCATGCCACTCTTACCAAAGAAGATATTCAATTTATTTCAGAAACTATTGAGAAGATCTGCAATACATAACAATTTTCCCGGTTATATGCAAATACCGGTCCCAAAACCAGAATCCCGGGTTTTTATTGCTCTCGTTTTTTTATATCCACTATTGATCAGTAAATGGACTTTGTGAAATTGTCAAGTGAGCGTATTAAAAAAAACCTAATACCACCACAATGGATAGAAAAAAATCATGAAGTACGATTGATTCATATTCAGACACAACAATAAATTACCTTAGCAGCCACTATGATTTCTGACTATTTGAGACGGATATACAATTCCCGTTATTTCTGGTGGCATCTCACCCTGGCAGATATCAGAGCAAAGTACCAGCGCACAGCACTCGGTTTGCTCTGGTCGATAATCCAGCCATTGGCAATGACACTCCTGTTTGCCTTTGTTCTGACCAATATTTTCAAACAACCTGTACAGGACACGATTTTGTACATCTATTCCGGCCTGATCTGCTGGGACGTAGTCATTTTCACATCAATTTCCGGTTCTATGGCGTTTATGAATGCTGCACCCTATATGAGGCAATTCGCACATCCCATTGCAATTTATCCCCTCCGTAGTGTTCTTGTGGGATTGATCAATTTCGGACTGGCACTGATAGGTTTGATCTGCTGGGTATTGTTGTGGCAGCCGGGAAATGTCTCAATTTCATGGATCTCCCTTCCCCTTGCAATAATGATCTTCCTGCTCGTAGCCTGGCCACTTGCGATAATCTGTGCGATAATCGGGACTCTTTTCCGGGATTTTTCACAATTGCTTACTATAGGATTACAGGCACTCTGGTTCACTTCACCAGTCTTTTTCTCCACGGATGTGTTTATCAACGGGGGCATTGGTTTTCTTGTATATGATAATCCAATCTATCACCTGCTGGAGCTCATCCGGGCCCCATTCCTTCATGGACTGTTTCCCACATGGATCAATTATGGAGTCTCATTTTTATTGATGTCCGTACTCTGGTGTATTGCTGTGTACCTGTTGTCACATTTTGAAAAACGAATTATCCTCTATCTCTGATTATGACACCCGCACCGCTTATCCGGATCGAAAAGATCGATCTCTTCTACTCATCATTTCCATTTCGTGACAATTCCCTCAAAGGATTTGTTCTAAAAACATTAACACGAAAAAACATGAAAACCGTCAGTGATATCCATGCTCTGAAACATCTCACCTTCACCATTAACCAGGGCGAGAGAGTTGCTTTGCTCGGGCACAACGGGGCGGGAAAAACAACACTGCTCAAAGCCATTGCAGGACTCTATCCCACCAGCAATGGAGTCATGGAAATTCAGGGAGAGATACGGTCCCTTTTCGATATAAGCCTGGGATTTGAACCCGAATCGACAGGACGTGAAAATATCTTATACCGGGGACTACTGCTGGGACAATCCCCCAGACAGATGCGGGACATGGAATCCGAAATTGTCGCTTTTGCAGATATTGGGGAGTTCATTGATTATCCGGTTAAAACCTATTCCGCCGGGATGCAGGTTCGTCTGGCATTCGCAATATCAACTGCAATACCCGGTGATATCCTCTTACTCGACGAAGTGATTGGTGCAGGAGATGCATCTTTTATGGTTAAAGCTCAAACGAGGATTACTGAATTGATTGCTCAGGCCAACATCATGGTACTTGCATCGCATGATTTTGCATCTGTACAAAGATTATGCAACCGTGTAATTGTTCTGGATCATGGGAGCCTCATGTTTGATGGGGATGTTGAAGAAGGAATCCGGATATGTCAACGATTGCAGGGTATAAATACAACGATTATTGGAACAAAAGAGCAAAACGATCTTCCAGGTGAATGAATGAAGAGCCGGAATAAACGGGTATTATGGTTAATCAATCACAAAACGCTAACGGAATTTGAGCCTGAATTATTGCTCGATCTTGGTTTTGAGGTATATATTCCAAAACTCTTTCCTCAGACCATAGAGAACAGAAGTGCTGGCGTAACCTATGAATTTGACCATAATTTAACCATTCCATCTGAGGTATTGCATCGTCTCAATGGATTTAATTTTTATACCGACAAGATTACTCCCAGAATAAGGAGAGATATGAATGAATACTTCCATATCTTGTTCGTTTCGAATTTTCCTTTTATGCTTCAGGAGATTTTTACACATTTTGAAGGCCACATCATTTTCCGGGTCTTCGGACACGCTCAGGATATCACGTATAGTGGAACCTTAGAGCAGATTCTCGGAAAGGGGTTCGGAGATACGATAGAGACGCTGGGGGATCGTTTTCATTTTGGCATCGCCTACAAAGGAATTGAACTGATCGAACCACCCTATCTTAAAAATCGCGAATTATATCTTCCGATTGGACTCCCGGAACGTTTTTTTCAGAGGGAGAACAAATATACAGGGAATGATAACCGGTTATTGTTCATCTGTCCATTGATTATCGAAAGTCCGTATTATAAACATATATATTCACTGTTCAAGCACGATTTCAGTGATATTCCACACATTATTGGGGGCTGGCAGAGCAAAAAGGTGGATGATCCTTCAGTACTTGGTCAAATCGAACGAGAAGAATTCGATCAACTGCTGGTGAATATGAAAGTAATGTATTACCACTCTCTCGAACCACGTCATATTCATTACCACCCCCTTGAAGCCATGGCCCTTGGAATGCCAGTAGTATACATGGAAGACGGGATGTTGGGGAGGCTCAAAGAAAGTGTAAATCAGCCAGGATCCTGCAAAACAATCCGTGAAGCCCGTAAAAAAATTAAAAGGATTCTTGAAGGCGATACTGCATTAATCAACAGTATCTGTACAGAACAGAAACGATTATTAAAAATATTTACCTATGAATTCTGCCGGGATTACTGGGAAAGAAATATTATCCCCCTGATGGAAAATGAAATTCCACCGGCATCAGAAAAGGGGCAAAAAATCGCAATAATTGTCCCTGCACCCTATAAGACAGGATCTTTTGATGCAGCAAAGTTACATGCAAAAATGCTTAAAACATTAAGCGAAAAAATGAATTTAAAAATTTCAGTCGTTTTTTATTATTTAAAGGGAAATTACGACCTGAATAAAGATTTCAACGAGCTCAGGGAAAATAATATTTGTTTTCAAGAATTCGAATGGGAAGCTGTGGAGAAAAAGGTTATTGAACATATTTTACAGATACAGGGCAGGCTGGTAGAACTTCAATACCCAATATACTATCTCCCAAGGGACCAAAAACAGGATCTTCTTGATTGTGATCTCTGGATTTTTGTTTCAGATACCATGATGTATCCTCCTGCACCGTTACGCAGATATGGAATTATTATCCATGATTGTCTGAGCAGGTACTTTACCGAATACCAAAATCCGGATGTATTGAATGGCAGGACGAATTCTGCACGAGGTGCAGATTTTATATTCACGACAATTCCTGCAACCAGAGATGATATTATTTCCTATCATGGTATATCATCGGAGAGAGTATTTGTTCTTCCTATTGAATTTGATATACCTCCCGAAGATCAGGAAAGAAAAACAGAAAATAAAGAGAATTTTTTTATCTGGCCGACAAATAAATCACCCCACAAAAATATCACCCGAGCAGCCGAAGCCCTTCTTCTCTATTATCTGACCGGCGGGCGACTCAAAACCGTGATAACCGGATTTGATGTAGAAGATCTTGATGTGACGATTGAAAAGGATGAAACAAAGCTTCTCACGCAAGTCCAGGAATTCAGAAAACTGGTCCGGGAAAATAAAATTTTAAGGAAAAATATCATAATACAGAAAAATTTACCAAAAAAAATATATTATGAACTTTTACAAAAAGCATGCTTTTTATGGTATCCCACTATCAGGGATAACGGATGTTTATGCACTCCTGAAGCAGGTTTTTTCAGAACTCCGGTTTTATCCGGTGAAAATGCCCAGATGCGATACTATGATTCATTCTATAAAATGAATATAGAATTTTTCAATCAGTATTCTGTTGACGAGATGGTGAGTTCGTTACACGCTATGGAGAAAATCTGGGAGAAAAAACAGGCAATGCTTCCTTCAAACGACTTTTTCTTATCCCGGATGTACAGGAACTGCTATCCGGACTATTACACCATTGTGAGGGAGATCCTATGAGAAAAGATCTTGGAGTTATTTTAACCTATCCTCCTGAAATATTATTCGGGTTCCATGGCATTCCTCGCCTGATAATGAATATTATCAAAGGGGCGCATAATAAGGGGTATAATATCACCATTATTACACCCAAGTGGAGTGAAAAAGAATTAGAGACGCTGTTAACAGAGACACTGGGTGAAAATTATAAAAATATTGACATAATAACTACAGCGAGGATTCCACCAGTACTTCATGTTCGTTATTATCTGTTCCGGATGCAAAAATCATTAAAAAAAGGATCGTTTTTATCCGTAATTTTCCAAAAAGTGCAAAATAAAATGGAGATCGTTGTTGTACGATTATTAGGTTCGCACAATTTTTCAAAATTTTTTGCTGCCTGCCTGTTATTACTATTTTTTTCACCGTTATTCATTCTGTATTTTCTTGAGCAATATACTCTGAAAAAAAGAAATATCCCGGGAAAACAAAATACGGATCATGGTTCATTAAAGAGAGAATTTTCTGATTATTTCGAAAAATTTTCTGATCCTGCAAAATTGTTAAAATTATTCTATTTGAACGAGAAAATATTTTCTGAATTGCTCCGTCAGGAGAACAAAAATATTGTTAAAATTACAGAAAAACAGAGAGAAAACATTCCTTATTGGCTTATAACTACTCCATTCTGGCCGGATTTAACAAAAAACATAAAAAATTCGACAGTAATATGTCCGGATGTTGTTATCAGGGATTTCGCTGTAAGTTTTGAGCGGGAGGACTTTGGAGAGAAAATTCTCAACAGAAAAGACGATATCAGGAGAACACTGCAAACTGCAGATAAAATTATCTGTTTTAGTGAATATGTAAAAAATAATCAGATTATTGCATCTTTTGGAAATGTTGATTTGGATAAAAAAATTTCCGTGATACCACACGGCCATATTAATCTCTCTGATGAATTGGAGATCATAAAACCATTCCATTCCATGAATAAAGTGGAACAATGGGATCTTAGCAAACAGATTATCAATACGTACACCCGGCAGATGACTTCAAATGAGTATTTAGCAAATTTTGATTTTTCCGGGACACGGTTTCTTTTTTATAGCTCGCAGATACGGCCATCAAAAAATATTCCTGCACTCATTAAAACACTTCACCGGTTACTCCATCACAAGCATGAACCTGTCAAATTGATCTTGACCGGAAGTCCAGGTAATGCCTCAATAATGAAGCTTATTTCAGATCTTGGTTTGCAACGGGATGTCATTTTTTTCTCAGGATTACCAACACGCGTTATGGCTGCACTGTACCATCAGGCCATCCTTGCAGTGAACCCGACATTATTTGAAGGGGGTTTTCCCTTTACGTTTTCTGAGGCATACTCTGTCGGGACACCGTCAATCATGTCCCGTATACCCGTTGTTGAAGAATTTATAACGGATCCCGATCTTCAGAAAGTGATGTTGTTTGATCCTCACAACATCGATGATATGGTGGAACGCATCTATTGGGGTATCCATCATCGCGATGAATTGTATAACCTCCAGAAACCTCTCTATGACCGGTTAAAAAACCGTTCCCTGGCCCAGGTAGCGCAGGAATATATCGATGTAGTAAACCATGTCGATTAGCACGATGAAAGATGTAAAAACAACATTTTATGGACAATTCGACCCTCCTGTCGACAAACTGCTTTACCAACATTATTTTCAGGATTATGAAAAGCCAGGCTTTTTTGTGGAATGCGGCGCATTTGACGGAATAACCGAATGCAGTTGCAAATTTTTTGAAGAGACAATGCATTGGAGCGGTATCAATATCGAACCATCTCCTTGTATTTTTGAACAATTAACGAAAAACAGGCCACACTCTACCAACGTGAATGCAGCTCTGTCAGATAAAAATGGATATTCGGTCTTTAACCAGGTCATTCACCCGGAATTCGGGGAATTGTGTACGAATGGATCGCTATGCCATACCCCACAACATTTCAAACTTCTTGAGGATAGCGGCTGTTCATTTAAGGAATATAAGGTAAGGACCACAACCTGGAGGGATCTTATCAGGGATTTAAGGATTAGATCCGTTGATCTCCTGGTCCTTGATGTGGAAGGAGCGGAACACATGGTGATTGAGGGGATGAGAAAATGTTTCGTCCTGCCAAAAATCCTCTGCGTGGAACACGGGCATGTGGGGGGCGTAGATGCGGTAAAAAAGATGCTGGACCCTCTCGGTTATACATATGATTTCAGCTCAGAGGCAAATTCGTTTTTTGTCTTTTCATATCCTTTAAAAAAATACACCGGTATTCTTCGATCCTCCATCCTGTCAGGATTCTGAGTCATCTTCCAATGATTCCTGGTGTAAAACGGTGGATGAAGAAGAAACAAGGTATGCATCCAAGGATTATAATGCAGAAACGAAGAAAAAGACTGGAAGAGTTTTACCAGGAAAGGGAGAGAAAAAAAATTATTTTTGGAATACATCGTTGCATCATTTAATTCAGCCATACAAATTTTTCCCGGGTATTTCAGGATTCCGTAATGAATGTTGTCAGGGTACGGTGTCAATACAGCCCCTGAATCGTTTAATTTCCATGACGATATTTTCCGTAAAGTTTTCGTATCCGAAACTGAAATGAAAAAAATGACCGTATCTTGTCAGTATATCTTTTCACGGTCTGAAAATCGAATGCTTATCAATCGCGGGGTCGGTATTGTGAAAGCGGGGGGATAGAGACATGGTTAAAGCCCCCGTAATTTCAGAGAGCGGACAGGATTTTCCGAGAGGTATAAAAATTAAGAGTTCTCCCGGAAAAAACCAAGCCCTCTGAAATGCGGAGGAGCAGCTGAAGAACCACGACCAGATGTTTCATTATTCTTAAGGCAGAACTGTGGCCCCCTGTGCGGTTCTGTTATTAAAAGAATGATTGTCACTCTCTGACTGCATCAATCCATCTGATCCCTGTATCACCGGTGACTGTACCCTTTTAAAAATCAGGATACTCTCCCCGGTTTCTATACGGAGTGCTGACAAAGGGTACATGATATCTCTGTTATCTCATGCAAGATGCAAAAAAAGGAGGATATATCGGTAATTCGTTTTCTGACCCGAAAATGAGAATCCCTTGGTTAAGAAAAACATTTTTTTTCAATTTCCAATCCATTTCCCGACAACCGGTGTCCAGCCGGGGGCTCCGAAGGAGTAGTACGTTGAGGTTGCGCCACTCCCGGTGCCAACCTTATCGACATACCACGAACCATCCCGGTTGATGCCGATCATGGTCTTGACCGTGGTAACATTGATGTACCCTGTCCGCACTTTCGTATCGCTGCCTTCAGCATTACTCGCGGCTAAGGAGACCGTATAATTACCTGCCAGCAGGTACGTGTGCACGGGATTCTGTACGGTTGCATTCGTGACATTGCCATCACCAAACGTCCAGAGCCATGCAGCTGGCAGATTTGCTGAGCGGTCCGTAAAAGTTACGGTGAGGGACAAATTTCCGCTCGTCGGGGTTCCGGTGAAATCCGCAACAGGAGCGGCAGGAGGTGCAGCTGCAAGTGCACGGTATGCATCCAACCGTCCGCCCGTGCTGACTTTTCCGGAAAGAGAAGGTTTTGTTGCAACGGTCGAAAGGATGATATTTTTAATCTCTATGGCTGTCAGCGACTGGTTTTTGGATTTAACCAGCGCCGCAACACCGGAAACATGAGGTGTTGCCATCGAGGTCCCCTGCATAGGGGTGTAACCCCCGTTATAATAGGTGCTTAGAATATTCGTGCCCGGGGCAGAGAGGTCTACAGAAACCGGACCATAATTTGAGAACGATGCAAGGAGATCGTTATGATCGGTTGCAGCTACCCCGATGATATTTGAAGAAGTGTAATTGGAGGGATAATTAGGATTGGTACCATCGTCATTATTTCTACCATCATTCCCCGCTGCACAGACAACTACTGCCGGAGAAGCATCAATCGCATCCTTGAGGGATTGTGAATAACCTCCACCACCCCAAGAGTTACTGATCACGGAGGCACCATTTGCATTTGCGTACAGGATCGCTGAAACGGCATCGGACGTTAATCCCGTTCCCCCACTATTCAAAAATTTCAGGGCCATAATTCTTGTATGCCAGTTTACCCCCGTCACGCCAAGGGCATTGTTTCCCACGGCACCGATGGTTCCTGAAACATGGGTTCCATGACCGTTATCATCAACCGGATCGAAGGTATTGGTGATAAAATTCCACCCATGGACATCGTCGATGTAACCATTATGGTCATCATCGATACCGTTACCGGGAATTTCTCCCGGATTTGTCCAGATATTTGCCGAAAGGTCACTGTGGGTATACAGCACCCCGGTATCAACTACCGCAACAATGATATTGTTTGATCCGGTTGAAAGATCCCATGCAGGCGTTGCGTTGATATCCGCACCCGGGGTTCCTCCGGTCTGCCCGGTGTTTTTGAGTCCCCACAATGAGGTAAAGGATGGATCATTGGGGGTTGCAAAAATATGCAGGGGATCTGCACCCTGAACGAACGAACCTGCTTCACCGGGCGGGATAGAGATAATATAATCCGGTTCTACATACAGGACATCAGGATTCGACTGGTACTCTTTAATCGCAGATTGCACATCCATTCCGTCTGCCAGTTGGACAACCTGCAATCCGGAAACACCTTCGGAACCGAAATCTTTCTTTACCGTTGACCCGACCTTGGCATTTGCTAGGCGTATTTTGTCATTTGATGGAGAAAAAGCGCTATTGCTCTGGGATTTAAACCGGACGATCACACGGTCAGCAACATATTTTCGCCCGTAGACAGGATCCATGGTAACCATAACCGGGGACGTCTCAAGGGAATCAGTAGTGTCTGTCGGGGAAATTCCCCCGGAAACGCCATTTGATTGAGGAGAGAGAATTGCTGATTCGTTGAAGGTCAAATTTTTTGAGGAGGGGGGGGAGGAGAGTGCATGAGCCCCCGGATAATTCACAGACAGATTCATATCTTCTGCACTGATCGGTTGTATTATTATGAAGAGAATCGCAAGCCCCAGACAACATATTCCTACTGATTTCATGGTAACCTCATTCATCTATTGGAAGTCTTCCAAAGCGAATAAATCCTATGTCATAATAGTATGGCAGAGACATGAATTTACTGGTTGTTACCTGTACAACCCTATTATTGTCAGCACCCGTGCTGGCAGGGAACTAAAAGGTAAATGGTGATGGGCGAATCTGAACAGAATATTGCATACATTTTTGAGAAGACCGTCATTCAATGATTTTTTTCTCCCCAAAGGATCATTCCAGGAAATTGTCTGGGGCATCGGTACTGTCCTGTTTCCATGCGGGAACAACAAAGCTGATCAGCATTTTTGAGCAGGATATGGGGGAAAACCATTCAGCCGATACATTCGGTTTTTTATCAGTTCCTGAAGTTAAAAAGAGAAGAAAATTAGGCTCTGGATAAAATCTATTATTATCAAATAACACATTCAGGTTTTTGAGATTTCGAGTGTGATCCCCTCACTCCTCTAAGGGAGAGGCAAACCCGGCGGAGTACCCTCTTTTCATCTGATAGGATCCAATCCCTGTGTCACTATCGCCATGGAGGGTTGCCATAGCGGCGGGGGCAGGACCGAAAAGCTCCCCGGAGCGTGGAAACATTGTACCTGAGTATGAGATATGGATGATTTTGTATAAAATTCGTGGGATAAATAATAGTTTATCCAATTGGTAAAAATAAACAATTTTTTAAAGATCTCCCTACGAAAAAAAGGGTTTTGTTCTTATCACCACACTCCGGTTATGGGCGTGAAGCCGGGTGATCCGAAGACATAGTAGGTCGATGTCGCTGCACTCCCTGTGCCGACCTTATCGAGATACCAGGAACCATTCTGGTAGACACCAAGCTCGGTTATCCTGTCCCCATTCCAATCGGCTACAACAGGAGTCCAACCGGGTGCTCCGAAGCCGTATAAGGTTGCAGTTGCTGCACTTCCTGTGCCGACTTTATCGAGATACCAGGAACCATTCTTGTAGATACCAACCTTGGTTTTCCCGTCCCCATTCCAGTCGCCCACAACCGGCTTCCAACTGGGTGCTCCGAAGCCGTATAAGGTTGCAGTTGCTGCACTTCCTGTGCCGACTTTATCGAGATACCAGGAACCATTCTGATAAACGCCAATCTTGGTTTTCCCATCCCCGGTCCAATCGCCTACAACAGGAGTCCAACCGGGTGCTCCGAAGCCGTAAAAGGTTGCAGTTGCTGCACTCCCGGTGCCGACCTTATCGAGATACCAGGAACCATTCTGGTAAACGCCAATCTTGGTCTTCCCATCCCCGGTCCAATCGCCCGTGACATTTTGCCACCCCGGTGCTCCGAAGGAATAGTAGGTTGCAGTGGGTACATTTGCTGTTCCGTTTTTATCAAGATACCACGAACCATTCTGGTAGATGCCGATTTTCACATTCGACAGTATCTGGGTTGCTACATTCGACGGCGTAGAATTCACTGCAATATTCGGATAACCAACAGTTCCGGAATACACGGTGGTATCGCCGACCACGTTGGTTGCCATGACCCGGTAGTAGTACGTTGTATTCAATGCAACCGGTGCATTGTTATACGTCACCATACCGCCGGATTGCGGTCCTGTTGTTGACGGGGCCCGGGCAATATCAATCCATGGCCCGGCCAAGCTCAGCGCTCTCTGGATGCTCCAGTTTGTTTCAGAGACTGAATTATCCTTCCAGGTCAGCGTCACATTAGGACTGGTGTTAGGTCCGATCCACTTGGCTGTGAGGTTTGACGGGGGTATCCGCGGGGCTACTGCTACCGCCTGCGAGCGCATCATATCCTGCTCTTCATGGCCCAGCAGGTGGCAGTGCCAGACATATTCCCAGCCAAAGTTGACCATGCGGTTCACAACCGGGGCCTGTCCGCCACTCGGATCCAGACCTATGAACTCCATCGGGGCTGATGAGCCCAGCGGAGTGAGCGGGTTGAGAGGCCGGATACTGTTGGGAAGTTCCCAGGGAAGTACGGGCTTGATTGGCCTCATTGCCACGATGATATCTTCCAAGGCATTTACCTGGACCGATTCTTTCCAGCCCAGCTCATTTTCATGGGGTGGGAGAACTGTTCCGTCCCAGCTGATCCGGTTGATCACCTGGAGATTATACATGTGCCAGTGCATGATATGGGTGTCCACACCGTTATGGGTGAACTTCCAGATCTGGGTACCGTCCCCGAGGGTGCCGATCAGCGCCGTGCTTCCTTCGGAGTTGTTGAAGACCTCGGTGGGGGGATCTGCATACCCGTACCCTATCGCCTGCTCAAGATTCGTAGAAGACCGGGGGATCTCCACGCCCAGCACCGCAGTGATACGGCCATAATTGGGTTCAAAGCCTTCAACAATCGCCTTTGGAATCATGTTCATGGTTACCGGGGCAGCTGCTCCCATGGGAGTGAAGGTAACCGACGTGTTCTCAAGCTTGACATAGTTGTTCGTGTTCACTGCGCCAAAGGGCGTGTTGTATGCCGCCTGAGGTACTATGGGTTTGTCCTGGTACACTGCATAGGCAGCCGGCAACGCGGTATTCAGGTTGGCCCTGTTGTAGGCCGCGGTATTACCGAGCGTCGTGTTGACCTGGATCTGCATGATCGTCCGCGTGTTGGGACCGTATCCTGCAAGGGTTGTAGGTGCACCACCGATTGCCGTCTGATCTGCATCGCCCGTGTAGAAGTCGTACCGTGTGTCAAAACCCGGAGCCGGCGCAGGTGCATCGTTGTAGAGGATCAGTTTGGCACCGTTCGGATAGCCTGAGAAGTCCACGATAACATCGGCCCGTTCAGCGGGCCCGAGATAGAGTGAATGGTTCGTAACCGGAATGACTACGGTGCTTCGCAGCAGGGTGTTATACCCGATGGGCGTGGCGTTGATCACCGCAGGTGCGGGCAGGAATCCGCCTTCAGTACCGATCTGGATCCATTGCGGACCGCGTGTTGTTGGATCGGGTACTCCTCCGGGCCTGAGATCTGTTGGCCATTCTGCCGGCCAACCGGCAGTCGGCACCGCCGGAACCATCGTGACTTCACCGGAACTCTTGTTCAATAATGCCGTTCCGGCCCACATAGGGGCGCTGGACGAAGCATTATACAACTGCAGGTTCCAGAACCGTTCCTGTGCTGCATTCAGGATGCGGAACCGGACCGCTGTTGCTCCTACCTGTACAACCGGGTAGGGATTACCATTGACCATGGGGGTATCCAGGAAAGTTTCCGGTACCTGTGAGGGGTTGAGGGTTCCGGGCATCCGCGGGGGCTCCCAGGGTGCGAGGACAGGATCGTAATAGGTGTTGGGTAAATCCGGGTGAAGGAACCCCATACGCGGGGGCTGGGCCCAGGCACCATAGTCCCACCGGCCCATAGGATTCACGCCGAAATTCTGAAGGTTCTGGGCGGGCATGTAGACATGCGGATAATACAGCTCACCGCTCTTTGGCCATGCACGCGATGCATTTGCTCCCCAGTTCCAGGTAGGATCCTGGTTTTGCATCTGGGTCGCATTGGGCACAAAACTCTTGTCCTGGATAACCAGCGGCGTCCCGACACCGGGAAGAACCGTCAACAGGCCGGGGTTGGCGCCGGCAACGTTGGTACCGTAGATAAGATCCTTCTCAGTCTGGTCCGTGACAAGGTAACCGGCTGCTTCACCGGCATACACGTTAAGACGGGTAATGCCCATCGCATGATCGTGGTAAAACATCAGCCGGGCACTCTGCTGGTTGGTATAGTAGAACGTCAGGGTTCCCACGGGTTCCACGCCACCATCCATATCCGGGACGTTTTTCACACTGACACCTTCAGGATAGGAGGTAACCTGCCCTGCCGGGGTTGTCCACTGGTGCGGCGTACCGTCGCTGATCCAGGGGGTGTTGCCGCCATGCAGGTGAAGCGTAGCACGGTTCTCGGTATAGTCACCTGCACCCGCGCCTAAGGGACCGTTTCCTTGTCCCATGATCGTATGGTCCGTCGGTATGAACAGATTCCCATTCGTACCGGTACCGAGGTAATTGTGGAACTTGATACGGGTTGCCCTGTCTTTCGTAGCGATAATGAGCGGGCCAAGGTAATGGGGATTTTCATACGCAAAGACCTGGGCACCAACGGCATTCAATATCGGACTGCCATTCAGATACCTCAGGGCAAGATGCTTGCTGCCGGGCCCGGCGTTTGCGGGCGTCTCGAGCTGAACATAGCCACGGAGTGTCGTACTGTTGAGATCCGAATGCATCTGCTCGACATAATCTACCAGGGCTATCTCATAACTGTCGTTATTGGGATAGGAGGTTGTATCAGCAACAGCAACGGGGATGTATTGCCCGAGATTGTTTGCTCCCAACGGTCTAAGTCCTGGCAGAGTATCAACGAACTTCCGGATACCGGTCCCGGCGGTTGCATTCCCGAGGGCATCGGCAGGGACGGGAAGCTGACTGAGCGCGTAATTAGCGTTCGTGCCAAAATAGTCCGGCGGTCCTCCGGGTGAAGGGGGGGCGACCATGATTGAATTCCCGCCCGTAGTGGTTTTTGGCTGACCGAGACCCAGTGCCTCAGCACGGTCTGCTGCGGCAAACCTGTCGGCAGTGGTGATGTTATGCATCCTCATCACTTTGTGGTCAATAAATGCCTGCTCCAGAACCGGGTCTGCGACCCCCAGCTGCTGAACACTCGGCATATTGATCTCAGGTGTAGGTGAGGGTGTTCCAATCAGAGTCTGACTCACTACTGAGCCCGTGACTGGCTGAATCTCGGGGGCAGCTGGGGTTACATTCAGGGTCTGGATTACTGGCGCAATTGTTGCACCAGTACCGGACTCTGCACTCACCAGACTGCAACTCATCACAAGCAATATCCCGATAATGAATATCAATCGGATTATTTTGCTATCACATGTTGGAGTGTTTTTTTCTCCAAACGATCGGTTGCGCATCATACCATTCTCCCAAAATGAAATCATGACAGAGAGGGTAGAAGCACAATTCCATCGAAGGAAAAACACTTTATACCCATTGTCAGGATATTTCCTCATGTGTTATCAAAATTAATAAACATTGTGATCGCCCTTTTTAAATAAAAATTTCATCATCTGGGAATCCAGAAACGAGACAGGATCAGACCACGGAAATTTTTCGTTCAGGAAAATAATTTCGGGTTGCGCACCGGATATACGGGAGGTTTTATTTATTTTCCGGAATGTCATACCATTCAGAACAGAGGTTATGGAACTGATAGGAGCAGATATTCAGAAGAAGAGGTAATTTCCACTGAAACAAGTAAGAAGGGGGTGAAAAGGAATCTGAAATTCAGGGTACCGGAAAATATCTCCTGTATCAGGGGAAGCTGCGGGAAAAATGGATTTCCTGGCGTTGGGAAAAAATTGATCCGGAGCAATGCACATGAACGGGTGTTTGCACCAGGACAATGAAAACCGGCCCCTCTCGTGTTTTGCACGAGCAGAACGGGACGTAGTTCAATTTTTCTGGCTTTGTTGAAATCCTGTATTCTTTTGATTGACTTCCTCTTATCGGCTGTTTGGAGGCTTCCCCCCCTCTCTACCTAAAGAGGGGAGGCAGCCCAAAGGGTGCACCCCTTGACCTCCCTCGTTTTGGAAGGATTCAACAGAGCCATTTTTCTGTTAAGTCACTCAGTTTCACCGGGGGATTTTATAAGAAATCCCGTTTTTTTGGTTTTATTACGTCCATGCATTCAGGTAATTCCGGGCGTGACACCCTATCTATTCTGAAGAGGGAAGCAGTCCGGGAGGAGAATCCCTTTGTTCCTCTTTCGTCATTGGTTCAATTCACCCCCTTTTTGTCCTATCGCGGTGGAGGGATATCATAGCGGCCGGGTAAGGCAAGCATGAATCCCCAGAGCATCCGTAAAAAAAGGGATGATCTCTCCAGAGCAGAAAAAAACAGGAAGCCGGCGCGGAGTTGACGGGAGAAAATAATCTTAAGGGAACCGCACCCGGCTCCTTATCGCCCTTCACTCCGTATGGCATCGTAGGGATTCATTAGACTACTCCAGTATGCCGGCCACAGTGAAGAGATGCTGCCGATTGCAATGACCATGAGCAACGTCAGAAAAGCCATAGAACCGATAGCAACAAATGAGGGCATGCGGAATGAAACCTGAAATGCACTGTCGAGCACACCCAGCGCGTTGAGCAGGGAGAAGCTGACCAGACTCACCCCCACGCCAACCATGCTCCCTAAGGCAGAGAGAACCAGTGATTCTGACATCACGAGAAAGAAGATGACCCTTTTCTTCGCACCCATTGATTTGAACAGCCCAATCTCCCGCTGGCGTTCATGGGCAACCATGGCCGCAATGAGTGCTATGAGGGGAAAAGCAGCTGCTACAACGAATATGGAGATTATATTCAGGAGAGCAGGCAGACCCTGGATCTCCTGTGAAACGGGATCCAGGGTAAAATGTCTCTGAATGACTTTAAGATAGGAATAGGAGAAGGGCTGCTGGATACGGGATTTAACCATCCCGGCATCTGCCCCGGGAGCTACCCGCACGAGGACTGCATTTACATCCCCGGGACCGATGCGGGGGGATGACAGAGGCACAATACCCTCTGCAGCAGCAAGGGTATAGGCATCATCCATCCGGAGGAAGACGGTATTATCAACCGAGGACTGCGTGGGATCCAGTCTGCCGGCAATAGTATACGAGTGACCGGACAGGGCAATCTGCGATGATATCCTGCCGGATATCTCACTCCCGACCAGCACTTCACCGGGTCCGAGAGGAGTGTTCAGGGGGGTATGCAACCAGGACCGGATGGTAAAATCCGTTGCCGGATCAATCCCAAAGATATCAACCGGGGCTGGCGACAATGCCGGTACATCCAGCGTTGCCACATAGAGTTGCGGGCTTATAGCTGAAACTCCTGAAACATTCCTGACCTTTTCCATGACATTGGCGTTGATACGGAAGAGCGAGGGTTCGACCTTGACAATCGCAATGGTATTTTCCGGTGCGTTGTCACCATTCCTTAAGTGTGCGATGTACTGGGATGCCACTACGATATGGTCAGCCCCCATACGGGAGAGCCCCTGGTCTACATTCAGAGCCGTACCTGCAAAAAGGAACTGCACGAAAAAAATATTTGCAGCAATAAAAGCAAAACAGAAGATTGTCGCCAGGTTGCGACCGGGTTTATTCCGGATGCTGGCAGCGAGAAGGGTTAGGTAATTCATCTTTTTGTTCATGACGAATCCTTAATCGTTCACATTCGCACCGGGTTCAACCGCCCGCTTCCGGGATGAGAGGGATTCATCACTCATCACCATTTTTCCCCGCGTCATCCGGTAGGTTCGTGTCACATACTGAACAAGGTCCGGGTTATGGGTGACCATGACAATGGTGGTCCCTTCACGGTTCAGATCCCGGAAGAGCTCCATGATCTCAATCTCCGTATCGACATCCAGGTCACCGGTCGGTTCATCTGCGATCAGGAGAGAGGGGGCATTTATCAGCGCCCGGGCGATTGCCACCCGTTTCATTTCGCCGCTTGAAAGGGTGCAGGGGTAGGCATCAGCCCGCTCCGACATCCCCACTTTCCTTAACAGATCAACCGCCCGTGTCCGGGAACCGGGTCCATCAGGGCAGAAGAGTGTCGGGAGCATCACGTTCTCCAGAGCAGTTATGGTGGGAATCAGCCCGGAGAACTGGAACACAAATCCAATCTCTTTCGCACGCAACTCGGATATAGTGTCATCGGAAAGATTGCTGATATCTGTACCGTTTATCCGTATCGTACCGGTAGTGGGACGGGTAAGACCGGAGAGCATGCCGAGAAGCGTGGATTTTCCGCTGCCCGAACGTCCCAGAATCAGGACGAATTCCCCGGATTTTACTGCGAAATTGACATTGTCGACTGCAAGAACGTCTGAGCAGTCGGTAGCGAATGCTTTTGTAATCCCAATAACTTCTATCATGATTCTCCCTTTCTTATGGTTTCATACGGTTCTGAACGGTTGATAAGCATAGCGGGATAAAGCGATGAGATTCCGCCAATCGCTATGCAGAGGAACAGGGTACTGCACCCGTCGACCAGTAATGTCATCGGTGAAGGAACGATAAGCGGGATTTTTAAGGAAAGCGAGATAAAATCCTGAAAACCCATCAGGATCACTACCGCAGTTCCAATCCCGATCAGCCCCCCTAAAACCGCGATAGAGAATGACTCTGCCAGCATAAGCCATATCACGTAGCTTTTTGTTGCACCGAGTGCCCGGAGGATCGCAACTTCCCGCCGCCGTTCATGGGCAACCATGGCTGAGATGAATCCAAGCAGCGGGATGGCTATTGCCGTTACTGCGAGCATTGATCCATAGAGGAGGCGGGTTACTGCACCCAACTGTCCGCTCACGGCGTTCAGCAGACCATTGGGCGTGATGGTTTTGGTTCCCGGAATCTGCCTGCGGATCTCGCTGGCAACCGCAACGGGTGATGCAGCCGGATCAACCTTTACCAGTACCGCAGAAACCCTCCCCTTGGGAATGGTCAGTTTCTGCACCGCTTTTATACCGGACTCATCAGCCATAACGTACGCATCTTCAATCCGGGAAAAAACCGAACAGTCAATCCCCATACCGGTTCTGTCGAGCCTGCCAACGATGTGAAAGGTATGACCATAAAACAGGAGATCCGAACCGATATCTCCTAAAATCTGGCTGCCCACAATAATATCGTTTTTTCCGAGCGTTACCCCGGGATTCTCTTTTAACCAGGCAGATACGGTAAAGTCATGGGAAGGATCTATTGCAATAATCTGGACCGGCGCAGAGCAACAGGCCTGCCCGGATAATGTACCGACATAAATCTGGGGACTGGCTTTTGCCACACCGGGTATCCGGGAAATCTGCTCAAAACCGGAATCCTTAAAGAAGAACGTGGTCGGCTCTCCCATGAGGATAATCGTTTCGGCTTGTTTGTTATACTCCTCCGGCACAACAAGGATATCGGCACCCATCCGGGATATACCGGCATCCAGGCTTTCCTGTGCACCACCAATAAGGTACTGGGCGGAAAACAAAGTTGCTGCTATGATGGCAATGGCAAAAATGGTAGCAATGTTCCGGTACGGGCGGTTGGCAATGTTGCGGAGGACGAGCTCGAAAAAATGCAGATCAGGCTTTGTCATTTCACTCCTTTTTCCCGATGAGATACTCTCAGATAATGATACCCGCTATCCCCGGTATCGCGGGTGCGGATGGCACGAACCCCTTCAATACGATCAGCCAGTCTGCACATACCCGTCAGAACCCCGGAAAACAAAGTGACGGGGAGAGCATGTGCAGTACTGAATATACGGTAACCTGCCATGGTCACCGTTCCCCCTTTACTATGAGAAGATCTCGCGACAACAACAATGATACTCCGATCCCGATTTCAGCTCTTCTGTTCACCTGAAAGACAGGGTAAAATTCATCCCGGTTTTTGTTTCGACAAAAGGCTTCACATCCAGCAGACGGGAAAAATAATCCAAGGGGTCAGCATACTGACAATTCCGGAGAGACCCCGCAGGAGACCTTTTCCGCGTGCCATGTTGTCCGATTTTATCGTAACTAACAGATGTGGATAATATTTATTTAAAGTTTGGTTTGTCACTTTTCCTGATGAATGCTCAAGGGTTACTCAACAGCGCACTCCAGGTTTCATTCCGGATGCCCACGCTCATAGAGATCGGTTCTATGGCGGGTCTGGCATTGCTTGTGGTCATGGTGATTGGTAGTGTTGCATCGCTCTGGCCTGCGTACCAGAGCAGCCTGATGAATCCCTACGATGCGATTCGGAGAGAGGAGTGACAGGGAAGACTGGTATGATAAGTTGAATTATTTCCAGAATAGATTATATAAAAAATCTGTGTTCAGTACGTATCAGTTCTGCGGTGACCGGCTTTTGCCCGGTTTTGTAGGAGCGCACTTTTTATAAACCACTGCGACCAATATTATAGCACAGTTATTCAAATGACTGTTTGAGAACTATCATGTTTGGAGATAATAAATTCGGCGGCCAGAGAAATTTTGGCGGCGCAAGAGATCAGGGCCCACGTGAAATGACCAAGACATCATGTTCAGACTGTGGGAAGGAATGCGAAGTACCCTTTAAGCCAACCGAGGGCAGGCCTGTATACTGCAGGGACTGCCTCCCGAAACACCGGAAACCCCGGTTCTAATTTCATAATTTTTTTCATTTTCTGTTATCGTTTTGTTGTACTTTTTTCCCCCGGGGTTTTGTGTCGGTTTTTCCGCAGATGCAAGGGATCCGTAGTCTCACAGGGATCCCGTGCTGAACGGGAAAATTATTGGAGCAGGTATACGATTGCTGCGCTGTGAAGGATCAGAAATACCGGCACCAGGTAAAATTTCAGTTTCCTTGTCTTGTGCCGGAAGAGGAGCATTGCCCCGTATGCACCGAAGGGACCGATGGCGGCAGCCAGCAGCAGCAGGTTCTCCGGGGTCCGCCAGGCATTGCTTTTTGCTTTCCGCTTATCATTTGCAAAGAAAAAAAACGCAACAATGTTGAGAACTGCGTAGAGGGCCAGAAAAAAAACAGGGATGGGAAGAGCAGTCACCCTTGTCGTTTTGTGCGAGGGAGTTATTGCTTTTTCGTTGTGAACCGTGTATTTCTGCAGCCGGAGTTCAGAGATTTATCCCGGAAGGGAATCGATCCCAAAAACAGTTGCCAGAACAGCTGCTCTTTAGAGATCCTATTATTGCATATTACATTCATCCATTCTGAAGATTTTTCAAGAGTGACCTCTCGTATAAGAATCCATGAACTCCATGCATAACATCACCGTGTGGGGATGCCATAGCGGCAGGGACATACAGGCAGGACCTCAAAGAGTGTCAGGAAAAAACGAAGATTTCTCAAGGGCAAAAATATCACCATTATTGCCGCACCGAATACCCCGCCCGCGTGAGAATCCGGACTACCTCCTTATCCCATTCGGTGTCATCGGCCATTGGCAGCGGGTCAATACATTCCTCCCAGCACCGGGTTAAGAAGGCATCATCCGTAACCAGCGAGCGCCGGAACATGACACGCCCTGCCCGCCGCCCGGTATGATTGAGGATCAGCATCCGCCAGCAGGAGAAGTCCTGGCAGATATCCGGCCGGGTTACATGAACCGTGCAGTACGCTTTTTCACTGCCGGGCATATGCCGGAAGAACGGGCATGCTTCGGGCAGTTTTGCAAAGATGCTCTTGTCAAGGAAGAGATCGTGCTTATCAGCATCGACAGTTACCTCGGTTTCATCAGCAGTATACTGGTTGTGCACAATAAAGTGAAAGTTGCCGAGATCTTTACGTATGCTGTGGACAAGCCCCAGATGGGAACAGCACTCTCCGCACTGGTGGCACTCAAATCCCATACACCCGGCTCCCGGTACCGTATTTCACTCCCAACACAAAAAAAGGACCGGTTCGCAGGTCATATATCCGTGCCCCACCATACACTCCCTGACACATGGCTGAGTCCCCTTCACCCGATAGCGGACATGCAGGCGGCGATAGTACACCTCAGTACAGGTATACCCGGGAATCGGATGCTATCCAGCGGTTCTTCCTGCGCCCCTTCTTCCTGAGCCTGACCATCGGGGTTCCGTTCTGCATCTATAAGATGATCTTTGGTATCAGCATCCTTCGGGCAGGAGAAGCAGGCGGGTCATTGTTTGCAGGTGCAGGGTGGCTGATCATCACCTGGGCAGTTGCCGACATCATTATGAACAGTATCTACTCCTTGCAGGACCTGTTGCACCTTAAGGCCCGGTTCGAGTGCTGTACGTTAGCCCAGATTGGCCGTTTCTTTTCCCGACCGTTAGTATTTCTCGCACTCGATACCCTGCTTTCGTTCTCTATCATCTGCGTTATGCTCTGGTCAGGCTGGATTGCGACACTTTCTCCGGTAGAGATCGTGCTCTGGTATACCGCGACTACCCTCAATCTGGTGAGCTTGTCGGTAGTTTCGCTCTACAACGAGATCCGTAAGAAATGAGCAATTTGTAAAAAAAGAGATTGGGAGATTTCAGGCAAAGATCGAAAAATCATTCTTGAGCGCAATAGCTTCGATGATTGGGGTCATCTTTGCTTCAGGAATACCGAACTTGTCCATGTACATCTGCAGGACTGCTTTTTCTTCCCCGGCAAGTACACCATCAGCCATAGCGAGATCGCAGAGAATGGCGAGGGTGGCAATCTTCTGCTTCTCGTCAAGTACATTTGCAATCATATCTATAACGCCGGGGAACTTGTTCGCCTTCAAAACTTCCATGGCAGTATCGATGGATTTTCGGTCGCCACGGCAGATCTTTGCCAGATCGTTCATCTCGGCCTGATCGATGATGCCATCTGCCGCAATAACGGTAATGGCAGAGAGCACGAGTGCTGATTTCGGGTTAAGCGTTGCTGTTTTTCCGGTTAACTTGTCAAAAATTCCTATAATGATCACCTTTTTTTCTCACTATTGGATGCAGGGCATCATCTCTCTTTCGCCCGATGCAATCCGGAGGCCCGGGTGGGATTTCCCCGGATTTATATGGCACCGGACCCATACCCTTCAGCAGACGGTGATCCGGCTGGACAAACTCACAGTGGAACAAATCATCGCCTTCCATGATCAGGTTATGAAGGCCGATGGCGGCGACGACCGGTTACTTTCGGAAGCAACTCTCCACCAGATGGTCTTCCTTGCCAACCGCATTGATGATAGTTACCAAAGGGCTGCGCTTGTCTTCTACTCCCTTATTGCGTACCCGGCATTTCGCGAGGGCAACAGTCTCACTGCCCGGCTTGTGGCTGAAATGATCCTCAACAACGGAGGCTGCTCGATCATCAAAGAGAGCGAGGAAGGGATTGCCGATCTTGTGCAGGGGATTACATCATTCACTCTTGAGATGGAAGATATCGAGGCGTGGCTGCATTCGCATGCTAAAAAAGTGTCAGGCACGGAATAGAAATAAGCGGCAGTAACCGTTTGGAAAAAAAGAAAATGTGCAGAGACGTGTGTTTTGTTGCATCCCTCATAGATAGAGAAGATATTCCCCCTCAATCCGTACCACGGCATTGCCACCGAAAAATACGGTGCGCTGCACTTTGGAAGCGTCACTTACCAGCCGGATGATATTCAGGTCTTCCCTGCTCTTTCCCTGCTCAATGGCAATCATATGTCCATCCCAGGTACCTTCTTTGAGCAGGTAATAGCCCAGTGCCGCATTGCCCGAACCCGTTGCCGGATCTTCCAGGTACCCGAAGACAGGAGCAAACACCCGTGTCCGATAACTGTTTCCCGCCTTTGAGGTCTCTGTCGAGAAGACAACAATAATCTCAATCCCGTTTGTTAAGCAGAATTCCTTTAAGTGCTGCTGATCCGGATGAAGGGAGAGCAGCGTTTCGAGAGTATCTACCGGGACGATCAGGGATGCAAGCCCGGCGTTGATACACGCAATCCGGTGTTTTTCTGAAATGTCACCGGGGGGAATACGTAAGGCTGCGGCAATGCCGTCATGGGATACCGGAGGGGTCAGCTCAACGGGTTGAGGTGCACTGATAAAGACCGAATCTGCCTGTGCGATCTCATTCCGGACGAGCAGTTCCTGCCCTCCTGCGTGAATACGGGTGATGGGATCACGTAAACGAACCGGGTCATTTTTTATAAGATCATACATGACAGCAATGGTCCCGTGCCCGCAGAATGCAACTTCGCGTTCAGCGGAAAAATACCGCAAGCCGGTATGCCCCTCATCCGGATACACGTAAACAACCTCGTTTACGACACCTGCAAGTTCCCGTGCGATCTGCTGCATACCTTCGGGGGAAAGGGCATCCTCACCGGGTAAATAAACGCACCCTGCCGGGTTACCGGTCGATCGTCCCAGCACAAATGCATCAATTTTTTTAAACCGGTACCGCTGCATATACAACCTCAGGAAAAATCAGGGAATTACTCTTCTGACAATGAACCGGTCATGTCCTATATGGGCCGCCGGGCAGACAAAGCATGCGATCATAGGTTCTGAACCGGTATTTTCCAGCTGGTGAACCTGACCTTCGGGTATGGTAAAACAATCGTCACGGGTGAGATCTGCGGATCTGTTCCAGGCAACCGAATCTGTACCGGAGGGTAGACCCGTATGAATGGTCCCCCTGCCGCGAATAATCTGGTAAATCTCGCTGCCAGTCTTGTGATAATGGGCAGTCACGGAACTATAAGGTCCCAGCTCAGCCACATAGAGTCCTGTGTGATCGTCTCCAGTCACTTTTACAATGCGTATTCCCACAGCGGGATCCACGGGTGCTGTCCTGAGATGTTCGATAAAATTGGTGACAACCGGCAGGGTACTCATAGATACTCCATTTCAGCATGGGCATCCTGTATTAATTTGTCTTCCGGTACGGGTGCAGAATCAGATGCATGCCCAACAGGAACAGACAAAGGTATGAGGAAGGTTTTTGCCATTGGAGGTTGTCATGGAGCGAAATGTTTTTCATATACGGAATTTAATGCAAAATTTTTGGATCCTGTAATAATTTTGTATACGAATACAGTAAAATTCGAGATTCTTCGATATTCCTCAACACTAATTTATAAATGCAATAAATAACAATTAAGAATTACCCCCTACGCGGAGGTGGTTTGATTCTATTCCGGGTTTGTCCCTATGCACTATAGTCCCCAAGTACACATCCTCTGCCTGCAGTCCGATTACGATAGCAGGATACCTTCTCCCACCCCATAACAATAACAAATAAAAATAACTTTTTCTGTGTGTCCCTCCGCATTCTCTGCCAGAGACGGGGTATGCACCTCATAACCGAGGATCTCATAACTGACATATTACCCAAACCCCGGTTTCCCTCCATCAGCGGGGGTTCAACCAGAGCCAAAAATCAGAGGGAGCCGGGCAGTTACACCGAAAGGATCGTCTGGCAGGCATCCTGTTTCTCAAAAGTGGACAACCGTATACCAAGAAGTCGGATTGACCTGCCATCAAAAATATCCCGCAGCAGGGAATGGGCACAGAATCGCACAGTATTTTCATCATTCGTATAATGCGGGAGAGTCCGGGCTTTCGTCCGGGTGATAAAACCCGTGTACCGCACCTTGATCGTTACCGTCCTGCACCGCAGGGATTCTTCAGTGAGATTCCGGCATACATCCTGTGCCAGTGCATCAATCGTTGCAGATATGACCTGCTCTTCATTAATATCGTTAAAAAACGTTGTCTCGCGGGATACCGATTTCACACAATCGAACTCTTTTACCCAATCATCATCAATGCCGGTGGTGATGGCCTGAAGGGTAATAGCAGAACGCCCGAACCTGGCGATCAGCCCCTGGACGTCGAATTCGGCAAGATCTTTGATCGTCCTTATACCCATCTCAAAGAGTTCCATCTCTGCCTTCCTGCCCACACCGGGGATCTTCCGTACCGGCATCGGGGCAAGGAAGGAGAACAGGTTCCCGGGTTCAACGAGCGTGAGTCCATTGGGTTTATTGACATCCGAAGCAATCTTTGCCACCACTTTTGTCGGGGCAATACCAATCGAACAGGTGAGCCCCAGCTGCGAACGGATCTCATCCCTGATACGGGTAGCGAGATCGGTTGCTCCCGTGAAAGTCCCCACGGTGCTCACATCGAGAAAGGCCTCATCGATACTCACCTGCTGGAACGGGAGATTGCTGGATTTCAGGATCGCCATCACCTCCACCGAGGCTTTGGCATACCGGGGAAAACAAGGAGGGAGAAAAACCGCATGCGGGCAGAGAACATATGCTTGCGAAATGGGCATTGCAGATCGTATACCAAATGCCCGTGCCTCGTACGAGCAGGTCGATACGACCCCCCTCCCCGCCCCATTTTTCGGGTCAGCACCGATGACTACGGGTTTTCCTTTCAGCCCGGTATTCTCCCGCATTTCGACAGAGGCAAAGAAACTGTCCATGTCCAGGTGCAGGATGATCCGCTGATGATCCCGTCCAGTCTCCCCAGAAGGGGTTGCCCCTCCACTATCATCCGGAATTATGCGGTTTGTCATATCAGTTCGCTGCCGATGAAAAATCACTGAGCCTGCACTGGCGCTGCCGAATCGTTTCTTGTAACAATGCTCCTTCTTCAATAAACCGGGACATAGGGAGTGAAAAGGTCTCAGAGATGTGAGAGAGAGCAGCCCGGATATCTTCAAATTCCCGTGCGGGCTGCCGCATCGCACCCCTCACGTTCTCCCGGACATTGAAGACACCCATCGGTACATAGCCCCGGTGTGCCTCCCGGAGAATGATCGCACCTGCCTGCTCCTGTTGCCGGGCAAGGGCTTCGAGTACGGCCATCTTGCAGGAGTAATAGCACCCTCCCAGATGAGAGTAAACGGTCTTTTTTTTGTATCCTTCATGATCGGAAAATACAAGCTCTTCATTTCCCAGCACTTTCAAAAACGCCTCCGACCATTCGTACTGCCAGCCGGTGGGCATCAGCAGGACTGCATAATTGTTGCAAAGACTGGAAAACTGGTGGACGCGCAACGTATCGATCACCGGATTTTTCTTCACCTCATTGAGAAGCCGGTCACCGATCATGGTATCGCAGGCGGTGATCGACCAGCGGGTGGGAACAAGATGCCGGTTCCTGTCGACTCCCATAGTCCCGACAGAGAAAGCTTTCTGGATGCTGGAGAAGGGGACCCCCTGCCGGTGCAGGCCGGTGACTGCATCTGCAGATCTCAGGTCCGTATCATAGAAGACCCTTTCGAGTTTGTTATCCCACCTTCCACTCTCAATATCAAACCGCTCAATTGTGGCACTCGGACCAAACGGTGCATGCTCTTCGGAGAAAGTTGTACCGGCAGGAATGGATGAGAAAGAAACATCGCTTTCAATGGACGACGAAGACAAGGAGATCTCCTGGAGTTTTTCCACATACCGCGAACCGAGATCTCCCGCATTCACCATGGATTTTCCCCGAACAAGATTGAGCCGGTACCCGATGATCTCTTCCTGGGTACGGTTTTGGACGAGCCATGACTCCGGCATGTCCATGATTGCAGTATCACCGTGCTGGGGAGCAATCATCGGGCCGGCATAAACATCCGGGTAATTCCAGCTGCCGATAAACACCGACGGGGGAGAACTTCCCTCCATCTCCTTTCCCACTTCCACTGATCTCATCTGCAGGGTAGAGGCAGTCAGTTGTTTAAGATATGCACCTTTGCCGATCATGGGGTGGAAAAAAATGGAAGAACGGAGAATAAAAGGGAGGGAGTGTGCGGAGAGAAAGTGAAGACTTCAGGAAAGTTTTATGAGATGTCTTGCCACCATTTATACAATACATACCTTCATTGGCCTAGAACGTCATACATATAACAAAGGAGTTGTCTGAATTAGACCCAATAACAACGATGATGTAGATCCAAACGCAGTAAACGCGGACGGAACGCCGGTTGTCCGGGTTCGTCTGCCCAAGAAATGGGCTGGCGAGCAGTTCGCATTCGCTGATCTCATGATGGGGGCAAACCATATCCGCGTCCGGTGCTATGACGGAGTCACCCGCATGGGCAGGATCAAGGGAAAGATCAAGAAGCGGGCTTGGATCCGGGAAGGCGACATTGTGATTGTCACCCCTTGGAGTTTCCAGGATGAGAAGTGTGACATCATCTACCGTTACCTGCCGCCCCAGGCGGACTGGCTGCGCAAGAACCGGTATCTTTAGATACATTTTTTTAATCTTCAGAGCAATTGCCATTCTGGGATTTTTTTCATTCCTTTGAAAAAAAGGCTCGATTGAATCCAGAATTCTGGATTAAATACGATCTGAACCCTGCACCAGATCAACAACTGCCTCACGGACCAGTTTTCCATCCCAGAACAAGTCATCGTTGGTGAAGAAATTCATCTTCATCTGCCCGTAATTTACCTGAATTACCGGAGGCTCCATGGAAAAACATCCATTACTCCTGAGCGTGGTGATCGCGTCAGGATTCTGTATACTGATCTCCTTGTACTTGATTCCCGGTTCATTCAGGGCTCCTTTTAATTCTTCACACAACCGGTTCTTCTCTGATGAATAGACAATAAGTGCATCCATAAATTCCCTCCTTTACAATCATCCCAGCAGGGGTGTTTCCTGTGCAAGCCATCACAATGAACCGGCATTGCAGCCCAGGGGGGTTTTGCCCGGGGGTTTTGGTTACAAAGAACAGAAGCAGATCTCGATATATATTGACACCATGGGACGGGTTCTATCAATGATACCGTAAGTTAGAAGGGTATCAGGAATTCTGCAGGAAAAATGGCATAAACTCCTGAAAAATGATAGATTTTCATTTCTTCCATTCGGTACCGAACAAAGATATAAAAAAAATTATCCAATGCTCTGCCAGATTGCAAGCACAAATTCGAGCGCAATTAAGATGATGATCACCCATTCAAGGAAATTGGAGTGCTGGATGCGTACCTCATCAGATAGCATCGAGTAGTTCTCCCGAATCACATCGATCTTCCGGGTCACACTCTCGCTCCAGAGACCGCTGCGCAGCACTTTTAACGCCGTTGCATATACGCGGGCATAATAGATGTCTTCGGTCACTTTGATCAAATTGTCAACTTTTTCAATAATCTCGGAGATCTCTGCGTACATCTCCATCTGCGCTGCCATGATCGCATGATACTTGCGGCTCCTGCGGAACTGGGACAACCGGTCGGCATGTTCAATGTCATCATACATCTTCTCCATCCCGCGGGTGAGCTCTCGATCATAATACCGGAGTTCAAGTACCTGCACATTGGCAAATTCTATCAAATCTATGATATCGGTAGGGCTCTCCGGATCACAGATAAGTGCCGAGTCCCATGACAACATGACGAGATCCTCAACAGTATAACTCAACGAGTTTTTGATAACTTCCTGGCGCATCTGGGGGGAGAATTTTGCTTTTTGACCGGTCAGGAGGGGTACAGGATCGATCGAATCGTTACGGCGATCGGTCACATAGACCGTGTAATCTTCATAGAACTCGGAATCAATGGCGAAATTCTTGATATGCGGTTTGATGATCTCGCCTAAAGTCTTGAGATACTGGACATAATACTCAGCTAGACCTTCCTGCCCTGCAAACAGGAATGCGAGATTCTCCAGTTCGTTGTAATCAGCATCCCGGTCATCGTGCACAAAACAGAAACTGATCGCCCCGATATCAAAAACACGGGCAACAACAGAGAACTCAAATGTCCTGCCTTCCCGTTCCACCCGTATCGGGTGCATCTGGATCATGAGCGGCGGGTCCTCGATCATGATAGACTTGGGTTTGACCCGGACAAAACTTGTCCTTGCCGTAAAGTAGTTCTTGGCGAGCGCCTGCTCAAGCCAGTCGATGTCAATCTCCCTGCCGATATCGTAGATCCGGTACAGGCGCAGCGAGATCATGGTTTTTTCCCCCATTCATACGCGGGGGTGCAATGGAATTCAGACTCGTGCAGCATGCTTGACAACTCTCTATGAGAAAGTAACTGTATAACAATAAAGGGATATGCCAGAAATAAAAAGACCGGTTTTGCCAGAATTATAGCTTGGAACTCCATTTCTCTGGTTTTAAGCGAGCCCGGCTTTGAGTGAAGCTTAGTGCTTCCGGTTGAGGGCACGTGCATCATCCGTGTGCAGGCACCTTGTTTCTGGAAAGATGAACTTTTCCGCACCGGCTCCTGTCGGGACACCGTAAAAGAAGAAAAAAATAAATGATTAGTGGATTTTTCTCATGCAGAATGCTGCACAGCACCCGCTGATAACCAATGCAGCTGCGGGAACAACAACCGGCAGGGAGGATTTCGCCGTGGGAGCTGCTGTGGCTGCCGGAGTTTCGGGTACAGCGGCAGTGGTTTCTGCAGCCAGGGGTGTAGCAACGGGGGCTGTCAATTGGAACGTAAGCTTTGTGTAGACATCGTCTTGTCCTGGCAGGTTGAGGGCATCAGAAAGGGCTTTTGAGGCAGCGGCATCCTGTACACTGCCGGTGCCGGTAAAGTTGAAGATCGTAGCTTTGGTCTTTGTGTTGACAACTTGTCCGGAATAGATGCCGGCATCATACAGATCGATATCTAAAATTCCGTCGGTGCTCGGACTCTGGACAAAGACATAGTACGTTCCCGGCGGCAATCCAGCGGTCTGGTAGGTCCTGGAGAACGTACCGTCTGCGTTGACCGGCAGAGTCGTGACATTGACATAATTCCCGGCAAATACCCACATCTGAATACCGGAAGCAAGATTACCCCCGGTTGCCACGCCACTGATGGTGATGAGATCCCCAACGGAGACAGTTGCCGATGATTCGGTTGCACTTATGAAGGGTTTTGCAGCGGGGGTCCCGGTCGCTGGGGGGGAATTTGTGGTAACAGAGGTCGTTAAAGGCACCACACCTGAAGCGGGAAGCACGAGGAATGCTGCCAGCAGCACGAGTGCAATGAATGCAAGGCCAGGAGATACAGATTTCTTCATACGGGAGTTTTTTAGCAGTAATTACTATTAGCATTATGGGTTTTTTCTGCACTGCCGGTATCATCACCCTTATTCCTGATTATCACCAATGCCTTTCATAGCCATGTCGCACCCGGCAATTCTTTCAGGGGTACGTCTTTCTACGGATCGCAGGATGATGTACTATCTTTTCCTGCTCGGGTTCTTTGCAATTTTTTCCACAACAATATCAAAAAACCCGGTACTGCCCCTCTTCTCGCACGCGCTCGGGGCTGACGATGCAGTGATCGGGCTGGTAGCGGCAGTTTCCCCTCTTGCGGGTATCCTCTTTTCGTTTCCTGTTGGCGTACTCTCCGATCATATCGGCAGAAGGAGGCTGCTCATCACTTCGGGAATTGTGTTTTTATCTGCCCCGCTCCTCTACCTTCTCGTTTTCGATCCGCTCTGGCTTATTCCGGTCCGCTTCTTCCATGGCACTGCCACTGCCATCCTCGGCCCGGTCATCTCCGCAGTCATTGCTGAACGCTTCCCCGAGAATAAAGGTGCCATGCTGGGTCAGTACTCTTCAGCAACGCTCATAGGGCGGACACTTGCACCGCTGGCCGGGGGAATTATCATTTCTTCGTTTATGCTGTACCCCGGGCTGATACCCTACCGCATGGTATACGTGGCTGCAGCAATTGCCGCAGTACCGGTCCTGATCCTGACACTGATGTTTCGTGAAGAGGGTTTGTCACCTTTGACCCTGCTCCCGTCCTCACAATTTAAGAAGAGTTTCATTGCGTTCTTCGCAAACGCCCGGCTCCGTGCCACCGCTCTGGTCGATATGGCCACATATTTCGCGTTTGGTGCGTTCGAGACGTTCCTTCCCCTTTTCCTGTTGTCCAACCGGATCGATGTCTACCAGATTGGCATCATCTTCGCTGCGCAGGTAGTGATTATCGCTGGAACCAAACCATTTTTTGGAAAACTAGCAGACAGATTCGACAAGCGCCCCCAGATCACTGCCGGGCTCATCATCCTTGGAGGTTCCGTTGCCCTTATCCCATTCACAACGGGTTTTTCGGATATCCTGCTGGTTAGTGCAATATGTGGTATGGGTATGTCCCTTTCCACGGTTGCTACCAGCGCATATGTCGCAGATGTTGCGAGAAAAGAAGAGATCGGGGCTTCCATGGGGGCATTATCATCGATCATGGATATCGGACATGCAGCAGGACCGCTTGGTACGGGCATTATCATTATGACAACTGGGTATACATATGGATTTTTTGCCAGTTTCCTGCTTGCCGGTGTTGTCGCATTCATTTTTGTGGTATCCGTCCGGAACAAGCAGGTATAGAAAATGGGGTTATCCCCCTGTTGTTGAACTCAGACGGGTTTAATTTTGCTTTCGAGAAAACCCCTCTCTGATGGGATCACCCGTAAGGTATGCTTTATTCATATGGGGATGGGTAAGCCACGTCAGGATATTCGCAATACCCATGACCCCATAGCAGCCACTTATATACACTTCCGGCATCAATAAAACGTAAGAAATACGGCATAGTTTCCCGCCACAGTTAACAGAGGCCACATACATGAAAATGCAGAGTACCCCCCAGACACTTCCGATCTCCGGGCCTATACCTTTGAGTTTTTGCATTATTCTCTACAAGGATGGCAGGATCGATCGCCTGGTAGATCGACCGGTTGGGGAGTACCTTACTGCCATCAGTGACGCAAGTATCGCATGGATTGACTGCAGCACTGGTGATGATGACAAAGAGATCGAACAGCTCTCACAGGTTGCCGGGTTCTCCAAGATCCCAATACCGAAACTGACCACCGGTTTTTACTCTGCATACGAAGATTACGACACTGAACTGGGTATCATGCTCCCTTCGGCAACCGTTAAGGCAGAGAAGATGATGGTTCACCCGCTCTTTGTCCTTATCCGCGACAATTTCATCCTAACCGTCCACAGCCAGGAGATCAACCGGCTCCTGAGATTTTCCCGGTATGCCCCGCAGTTTTTCAAAAAGATAGCAGAAGAGTCAGTTGTCGATAAAATAACCCTGATTCTCGAGAGAATCATCGATGAAAACAATGACCGCAACTTCGAGTACCTCCGGGAGATTGAGATGCATGGCGACCAGATCAGCAAATCCCTGATTGAGGAGAACCTGGCCAAGAGAAAGATCGCCCATGACATTTACCGGATGAAGCACGTACTGATCGATTACTTAAACGTGCTCTGGGCGACAAAGGACGTGGTCGATTCCCTGCGCTACGGGGATGCGGACCTGATAACAAATAATGAGAAACTCTTAGGCAGGATCGGGATTCTCTCAGATAACATCGACCGGCATATCGAGCTATCGGAACAGATGTCAAATGTCCTCTCTTCAGGGCTTGAAGTGATGCAGAGCATCTACAATAACCAGCTCCAGAGCATGAACAACCGTTTCGCCCTTGTCACCGCGTACCTCACGGTGCTTGGGACAGCATTTCTGGTCCCCAATACGATCGCCACCATTGCGGGGAGCGGGATTATGGAGGGGACGATGGCAGCACAATGGTGGTATGTACCGCTCCTCATCCTCTCCACGTTATTCGCGACTGTGGCTTCTTTACTCTGGGTGCTCCACGTCTGGAGGATGAAATCGGACGACTGATAAGCGGGTTTTCGGCCTTGATGGGGGCAGCCCCCTTTTTAATCTTCTTTAATTCGGGTTCGAACCAGAGCCCGATGCATTGTTTTACCACGCCAAGCCCTGCATCGCTGTCTAAAAAAATTGCGCCGATAAGGGCTTCAACGGTGTCAGCAAGGATAGTCTCTTCTCCAAGCCGGATGAGCTCTTTCTCCCCGCGCCCCAGCCGGATGAACCGTTTGATCTTTAACCGTTTGCCGACTTTTGCGAGGGTCTCGTTCTTCTCAACCGGTTCCTTGTTCACGGTGATCTCTCCTTTGGTTTCAAGACCCTTTTCCATGAGATAGAGAATCAGCCCGGTCTTTAGCACGGCATCTCCGAGTGTGCTATAGGCTTCCTGATCCATACACCGTTTGTTCTGCTGGAGCAGTTCGTGGGCACAGGCTGGGTGGGTGAGTGCCCGTATCAGGTGTTGAGGTTCAAAGAAATGATAGCCAAGGATCTGTTCAATATCTGCACGGTCATCTGCATCCATGTCTATGTAGTGTATAGGAGAGTATCTGATAAAACAGACGGTATGAAAGACAAACAGGGGTTTCCTTTGGCTATCAGAATCCCAGGGTTACCTCATACAGGTACTCCGGCGGATCCAGAAGATGAGCGATAAAACTGAACGGGTATGCACCCCAAGAACAATTATTGAAAACAGGAAACCCGGGAGGCAGAGCCGGCTCTTCTCCCATACGAAAATTGGCCGGGCCGGGGGGGTGAATCCACCTTATCATGGCAAAACCAATGTTGTTAAATAGAGTAATTGGCAATATTCTAAAAAAGAGGTGTTAAACAATGAAGGCAGATGATGCAAAGAAGATTATTTCTACAGCAATCGACAGGGAAGTCGAAGCATACACATTTTACCGCGGCGTTGCAGACAAGGTAAAGGACCCGGCATTGAAGTCACTGTTCTCAGAGCTTGCAGGTGAAGAGAAGAAGCACCGCGAGTTCCTGCAGGGCATGCTCACCAAGGATGTAGCAAAGATGCACTTTGACCCATCACATAACTACAAAGTGGCAGAGTCTCTCCCGACGCCACCCCTGACCGTGGACATGAAGCCTCTTGACGGTATTGTGATCTCGATCAAGAAAGAACTCGAAGCAATGCAGATGTACACCCAGCTCGCCAACCTCTCGAAGGACATCGAGACTCAGCTGCTCTTTACCCAGCTGGCAAACATGGAACGCGGCCACAAGGCCCGGCTCGAGGACATCTACACCAACATGGCATTCCCCGAAGCCTGGTAAGTGAAAAAAAACCGTATGGATGCATAAAAAGCATCCCGTCTTTTTTCTTTTAACATTTCATCATCCCGGCTAAACACTCATTCCCCGAAGATTGCATTCCTGTCTGACACACAGGGTTCAGGAAAAAAGCAGGTGTTTACCAGAACAGATGTCCTGCGAGGATATTAAGACCGATCAGGATGAGAATCAGACCACCGAAGATCTCCATTTTATTGCCCAGTAGATCTTCAAGGCGCTCTCCGAGCATCACACCGGCAAAC
The DNA here is from genome assembly GCA_025350045.1 of Methanomicrobiales archaeon. Classification (GTDB taxonomy): domain Archaea; phylum Halobacteriota; class Methanomicrobia; order Methanomicrobiales; family Methanospirillaceae; genus Methanoregula. The sequence continues at coordinate 37,297 of JANXYM010000063.1, forward strand.
GAGATGGCAAAACAGACAATCCCGATGATGATCGCAGGGATGAGTATTGCAGTCTGGAGCACACCGAAACTGACCCCCACAGCAAGGGCATCGATGCTGGTTGCAAGGGAAAGAATGATCACCGGGACCAGCTGGACAACATCGATAGGAGCCTCCTCTTCGCTCCCGTGTACCCCCTCCCACATCATCTTTCCACCAACAATGGCAAGCAGGATAAACGCAATCCAGTGATCCCAGGCAGAGATGAGCCCGATGACGGATGACCCGGCCAGCCAGCCGATTGCCGTCATGCCTGCCTGGAATGCACCAAAAAAGCACGCAATGAACACGGCAGCGTAGACAAGCCGGGTTTTTGTTGTCGTGCCGATGGCAAGCGATACGGCAAAACAATCCATAGAGAGGCCAATACCAATTACGGCGGGTGTAAGGAAATCCATTTGTTGGATTAGTATGAGTGCGGAAATCTGATAAGATCACGCATCAGCGTTTTTTCTTGTGATCAGCCGGGAGTCATCGTGGGCAATGCCGAGAGCAGCCAGAGCACTTTTTTCCTTATCCTTGATCTCGAGCATGATGTCAAAATCTGCCTGCCGGGTTTCAAGAAGGAACTGCCGGAACTCTTCCGGAACGATATGCTCTGCATGTGCTCCCACCCGTTTTCCCGGTTCCTGCGAACTATAATCGACCATCGGGATCCCGTCGTGCGTTTTCCAGGTTGCCCTGATGGGTTCGAGCAGGTCAACAAACCGCTCCCCGTTATTATGGAGGGCATGATGAAAAGAATCCGCGATAACAGGAATGCCGGTTCGCTCGTGAAGGGCGAGGCAGTCTTCAATCGTGTACAGCCGTTCATCGTTCTCGATCACAAGCCGGTTCTTAATGACTGGATCGAGCAGTGCATACTTTTCAGAAAACCGGTCCATGCTCAATGGTTTATCGCCGTACAGACCACCGACATGGATCTGAACTTTTGCAGTCGTGTCAAGTCCCATAAGATCGAGCACCTTCACCTGGTACACCAGATCGGCAATACTCCGATGGAACACCCCCTCATCAGGTGCATTCAGGAGCACGAACTGGTCCGGGTGCATGGATATCCGGAATCCATGCTGCCGGATATATTCACCGAGTGTTCGGAACTCCTTTGCAAAGTGTATCTGCCACGGAAACGTGCAGATTGGGTGTGATGCAAATGGCACGAGGTCCGATGTGATCCGGAAAAAGAGCATGGCATGCTCACAGTTGTACTGAAGGATTTTTTCGAGGCAGGAAAGGTTTCGTTTCACGGTCTCTTTCAGTCGCTCTTCAGTATAGGAAGCAAGCCGGAAGGTGCCCGAAGCAGTGCAGCCAATCGAACGGTTGATGCAAGGGTAGCCGATGCGCAATTGTGTACTCCGTAGTTAGTGTCCGAACAGCGATACAACCACTCTAAGGTGTTTTCGGATCGGGATCTGATGGGGGCACAGGCTCTCGCACACCCCGCAATCCTTGCACCGCGAAGCGTCTCCGCCGGATGCGGTAAAGGCATCATACGAGAACTTTGCCCCTGCCGTGTCCGTATAGATGAACGCGTCATTGTACGCAGAAAAGCACTCCGGGATCTTCACACCGACCATACACGGCTGGCAGTACCGGCACTGGGTACAGGTTATCTTTACCCTGCTGCGGTAGAAGGTTTTTACCCGCTCATAGACTGCGAGATCATCTGTGGTAAGCGCGAGAGATTTACCATCATTTGCAAAACCGAGGTTATCCTTCACCTGCTGCATCGTGCTCATACCGGAGAGCACGACCGTGATCTCGGGCCGGTTCCAAAGCCAGCGCAATCCCCATTCTGCGGCAGGGCGGGAATGTCCCCCCGAGGCCCAGACTTTTTTTATTTCCGCAGTCTCTTGTGCAAGCATCCCGCCCCGGAACGGTTCCATGACCACGATGCCAAGCCCCTTTTCTGCTGCATAGCTCAGCCCACCGGTACCGGCCTGGTACTCCTCGTCCATGTAGTTGTACTGGATCTGGGCAAAAGTCCAGGGATACGCATCGACAATCTCTTTGAATGCCGGCACGTTGTCGTGAAAGGAGAATCCGGCGTAACAGATCCTGCCATCGTTGATCGCCCCGTCGAGAAACTCACTCACATTGAGATCTATCATATCATTCCATGACGAGCGCGAAAGGCCATGAAGCAGGTAAAAATCGATATGATCCGTTTTGAGTCGCTTTAATTGCTCATCGAGGATGCGATCCATGTCTTTCCGTGACCGGACATCCCAGACCGGCATTTTTGTGGCGAGGTTGATTCGCTCACGGTACCCGTCAGTCAGTGCACTCCCGAGGAACGGTTCACACTGGCCGTTGAAGTATACATACGCAGTATCGATGTAGTTGACACCCCGGTCGATCGCATACCTCACCATCGCTGTTGCCTTATGCTCTTCGATGGCATAGTCAGCGGTCTGCGGCAACCGCATGCAGCCAAAACCCAGAATCGATAGTTTCCGATCGGTCTTACTCATCTTGCGAAAGAGCATGGTTATTATCCTGCTATGGGGAGAGCATTATGAAAAGATTCGTGAAGCTCTCTACAATCACTCACGGGCTTTTATGAAAATCAAGCGCAGCTGAGTTCATGCAGTACCGTTTACCGGTAGGTGCGGGGCCGTCATCAAAGACATGACCGAGATGTGCCCCGCACCGGGCACAGAGCACTTCGGTGCGCATCGTCCCGCCGGAGGTATCGGGGTGGGTGCGAATGTTGAGCCCGGATACAGGAGCATGGAAACTGGGCCAGCCGGTACCGGAATCGAATTTCGTTGCCGAATCGAACAGGTCAGTACCGCAGCAGACACAGGCATATATTCCCCGATCTTTTAACGCATGATATTTACCGGTGAACGCGTATTCAGTGCCCTGTTTTCGCGCCACGTCATATTGTTCAGGAGTGAGAAGTGCCCGCCACTCTGCATCGGTTTTCTCTACCAGGGCTTCCTCTTTAGTATTCCCGGTGCGGGCATTGTAAATCGGAATTGTCTCTTTATCGATCATTTCTCTGCCATCCCAGCCATTCTGATCTCAGGAGTTACGTGGCTGAGACAGGACAAAGAGCTTTGGTTTGAGGAAAACGAGGATGGCTGAGAAAGGCTGAGCATCAGAGCCCGAAGAACCCAAGAATCCTGCTCTTTGCATCCTTGTGGAATATCTTAGCACCTTCCTTGATATTGCGTACGTCTTCCACGGAGTAAAGAATATCAGGATATTCCTGTGAGAGTATCCCCATCAGCCTTCCTAATTCTGAGCGGGGCACGATCATGAAAACAATCGTCACCGTGGATGAGAAACTGCCCGTTCCCTCGATCCGGGTCATGCCATACCCGAGTGTGGCAAGTTCGGTTATGAGCGGCCGGGGATCTGCCGGGATGAAGAGCCGTACAATCACATACCCAAGCGAGATCATCTTCTCAATCTCCATACCAAGCAGTGTCCCGAGACCATAGCCGGCAAGGTAAGCAAAGAGATTCAGGTAATCCGAAAGATTGGTGAGCACAAGCCCGGTGGAGAGCAGCCAGATACCGGTCTTTATTATACCAATACATGCGGCAAGATTTGCATGCCCCCGGTTGATATATATCGTCCTGACGGTCTCAAGGCTGGTCTCAACGATCCGGGCGATCAGAATAATGAAGGGTAATACCAATCCACCCAGTACAACCGGTTCCATTTCTCACCACACTCTTAATCATAATAATCTTACGGGGGGTCTTGAATAGATTGCGGAAGAATGCGGGGAGTTATTCCGGACAGGATGGATATGAATTTGTTAAGCACCGGGATTCTGTCTTACAAGGATGTAAAGAGAACATGAATTATCACCGGATACGCCGTTTTGCAAACATGATCTTCTCTTCTAAGGCATTTTGTTTTCCTTTGATGACCAGAAGGGGAGCACGATCGACTTTTAGTGCTGCAATTTCTGCAAAGTCCTTGATCATATCCAGTTCTTCTTCTGAGGAAAAGTCTTCCTGGGATAACCTCTCCAGAAACTCATCTTCTCCCTCAATTGCGCTTTTGGGAACAGGATATTCAACCCGGTATTTTGCCTTGCAGTACCGGCAATGGGTGTGGTAGTCACCGATATTCCGCTGCGCTTTTAAGATGATTTTGAAATTGAGTCCTTCACACTTAGGGCATTTCCATTCGAGGGTGAGACCTTTTAAAACGCCGCTGGCATCATGTTCAAAGAATCTATCGAACATTTTCTTTCGGAGTTCCTGTTAAATTACAGTTTAACCGTTGATCCTGATTAAAACTATGGAGATGACAGTCGGGTTTCATCTCAGGGGAAACGGAGTGTAGAGTGAAACACCCCTGCACAAAAATGAGCGCGACTTCCATTCACCGGGAAGCATGCGTTGGCAGTGGTGTTTCTGTTCACCGCTGCAAAAGTCCGGGCGCTTGATTCTTGTATTCTCACAACCGATCTGATAGTAATATCCATGGGCAATAAGGAAGACCAGAATAATCCAGAGAAGAGCGAAACACCGCTCCTGACCGATCCCCCCTTTTATCTTCCGGAGTTTGAGAAGTCGTACCGCTACATCATCGACGAATACGAAGTGTTACCGAAAGATATGGCAATCTTTATGCCCTGTGCAGTACGGAAACCCTACAGTGCGAGCCCGAGCCACCAGCTTATCAGAATGATCATATCGCAGGTGCTGGAGCCATCTCAGTACCATATCGTGATCTTCGGAACATGCGGGATTGTTCCTGCTGAGCTCGAGACCATGTACCCTTATGCCCATTACAAATACATGCTCGGGAAATGCAACGATGACAAGATCAAAGAGGATTTTCTCCGCATTGAGACGGAGCGTATTGCCGGCTATCTCGAAAAGACCCGGGGAGTATACAAATACCGTATCGCTTATTCCATCGGACTCTTCCGCGAAGCTCTTATCAGGGGTTCGGAACAGGCAGGAGTGCCAATTGACATTATCCTCCCCACCCGGGATATCATCAATAAGGTAATCGAAGAAGGCGACTGCTCGTTCCAGGAAGGCAGCCTCTCGATGGAGGAGTACTTAGGAGAGTTCTGCGATGCCCTGATCCGGTTCAGGAATGAGAGGATGGGGAGGGGTTAGCAGTATGGGATTCCCCAGTTAATGCAAAACGCAGGTGGCCCGGCTTTTTCGAGAGGGTCATCGCGCCGGGAAAGTTAGTTATGTCCCAGTATCATGGACGCCATTTAGGAACACCAAGAATACATGCCCCACCCCGCCGCAACCGGTATATATCCGGAATCCTCTTGTTGTGCAAATATCAGCGATCCCTGACAGACATTTTCAGCACGCGGAGCACCGCCTCGCCGAATTCCCGCGTTCCTGCCGAACCGCCGAGATCCCGGGTCTTGATACCCTGTGCGAGCACGGCCCGAATCGCTGCTTCAATATGGCTCTCTCCTTCTGCATCTCCTACGTGGGTCAGGAGCATCCCTGCACTCCGCAGGGCGGCGATCGGATTGGCAAGGTTCTTGCCGGCAATATCCGGGGCACTGCCATGCACCGGCTCAAAAAGGGCGTACCGTTCACCGATATTTGCGCTCGGCACCAGTCCGAGACCCCCGACAAGATACGAGGCAACATCCGAAAGGATATCCCCGAATATGTTGGTCGTGACCACGACATCATACGATACCGGGTGCTGGAGCACATCGAGCGATAGGGCATCGATGAATTTGTCATTATACGACACACCGGCAGCCTTTGCCTCGGCAATGCAGATGTCGCGGAAGAGCACATCGGACTTGAGTACGTTGGCCTTATGTCCGATTGTCAGCAGCTTCCGCCGCTGCCGGGCGAGTTTGATTGCCATCCGGACGATTCGTTCCGAACCCGTCCGTGTCACCACCCGCAGGGTGGTTGCACGGTCCGCGTTGCCTTCCTCGATACCGGAATAGAGCCCCTCGGTATTCTCCCGCACGATCATGATATCGAATCCGCCGTCTTTTACGGGACGGAGGTTGGCATACAGGTCGAGCGCCTTCCGGATCCGTAACACCACACTCTGGTAATCCTTCATCGGCGGCGTTGTGATCGCTCCGAACAGGATTGCATCCGCATCTTTCATCTCGCGGATCTCCTTGTCAGCACACGGGCAGCCGGTCCGCTCCCACATGCCATACCCCACATCCACGGTAAAATAATCGTACCCGGGATGGAGCAGTTCAAGCGCACTGCGGGCAACCGGGATCACCTCGTGGCCGATCCCGTCCCCTTCCACAATGGCAATCCGTTTCATCGTTTCCTCCACTGTGCTACAAGGTCTTCTACCGCACGGGCGATGCGGGACGGGCTTGCCCCCCAGTGCACAACAGCCCCGAATTTGCCGTTCCACATGCCAATCCCCCCGCGTTCGGAGCGGCAGCAGCGGGCAATGAACGGCTCTTCCCGCACGGACTCTAAGGGGCAGATGTTCTCGAGCGAAAAGTCATTTCCATAACACTCGGTGTAGAACTGCGAACCGGTCAGACAGCCGGCCACCCTCTCGCCACCTTTCATCGAATCGGCATCGAGGGTTTTGGTATATCCTGCAGCACGGCAGGGATAGACATCCGCTTTCACCTGCGTGATGTCACGTATGTGATGGCAGAACGTAACCGAAAGTTCTCCGAAGAGTCCTGCGGCCTGCAGCTCCCGGATACAGGCTGACAGGCTCGGGCGGGGAGGGGATACGTCGTAGACATGGATCTTAAGAAAACCTGATAGATCGGGATCGAGCACAAAGGTCATGTGCTCGTCAAGCCCGGTGAAGATGGTACACCGGTATCCCGTGTCCAGCGCAAGCTCAACCAGCCGTGCACGATCATTGATCTGTACCTTTGCAGGGTACCGGTAGGTTTCCTTCGCTGTCGCGATCACTTTCGATGCCACGGGTTTTCGCATCATGCCGCTTCCCTTGGTGTCGGGAGTGACTTCAAGCAGTTCGCAGCCTTCACCGTTTTCCCGCACCAGGTAATGGCTCAGGAAATACACAAGATCACCGCAGGGTTTCGTTGTTGCATACCCCACCTGCTTGCACTGTTCGGGGAATATCACCGCTGGTTCCTCCAGTACTCCACCAGCCCCCCGGCAGAGAGGATCGCCTGCATGCGGGGCGAGAGTGGGTGGATCGTATGTTTCTTTCCTTCCGCTTCGACCCATCCTTCGGTCAGATTAAAAGTGACCAGGCATCCTTCCATACAGGTGAGATCACACTCGATGAGCGGGAGCCCGACATTGATCGCGTTCCGGAAGAAGATCCGGGCAAAGGACGGCGCAACAACGGCAACTACTCCGGCCTCCCGTATTGCAACCGCTGCCTGTTCCCGTGAGGACCCGCAGCCAAAATTCTTTCCCGCCACGATTACCGAACCTTTGAGCAGGGGGGCAAGAGAAGGATCCAGATCCTCAAACACGTGCTCAACCCAGACGCTGTGGTCCTTGGTCCGCAGGTACCGCCCTGCGATCACCAGGTCCGTATCAATATCCGCCCCCACGCAGACGGCCGGGCCTTTGCCCTGCATCAGCACACCTCCGGTTCAGTGATCTCGCCTTCAAGCGCACTTGCGGCCGCAGTGGCAACCGAGCCAAGATAGATCACACCGCCGACACCCATCCGGTTCTTAAAATTCCGGTTTGCCGTGGACAGGCAGACCTCCCCTTCACCCAGCACCCCCATATGCGAGCCAAGGCAGGGGCCGCAACCCGGGGTTCCGATCGTGCAGCCGGCATCCACGAGATCGGTGAGCACACCGGTCCGGATTGCTTCT
>JANXYM010000096.1 GCA_025350045.1 Methanomicrobiales archaeon
TCGGATAAACCTGATATTCCGGCTCGCTGATTTCTTAATTGTCTCCTTGCTTTTTGAGCACACACTCTGGTAAGGAGACAATGTACCTTAGATCTTTCGGTCATTGGTACCGTCTGTTTTGGATAGGATTTCTACAGAGCACAAAATTAAAAAAAAAAAGCACCAGCCTTTAAAAGAGGTCTTATTAAAAAAGGAAAGTAGAAATTACCGGTTTGCATGGGAGAGAATATGGGCAATTTCAGGAAGAATGAGCTCTTTTGTTGCAAGCGTGACTGCTGGAGTTGATCCCGGGATGCAGAATATTGCTTTTCCCTGGATAACACCGGCAATTGCCCGAGACAGCATGGTAGAAGTGCCAATTTCCTGAAGACTTTTCATCCGGAAGAGCTCCCCAAATCCATCCATCTTTTTTTCCAGCAGCGGTGAGATTGCCTCAATTGTACAATCATCATGAGTGAGCCCTGTACCACCGTTGAAAATAATGCAGTTTGCAGATTTCATTGCAGTATAGAGCTCATTACGGATTGCGTCTATCCGGTCAGGAACAATGACATAATGCTGGATGGAGATTCCCTGATCCTTAAAAAGAGTGGAAATTGCTGTTCCACTGGAATCATTTTCTTTCTTTCTTGTGCTGGATACGGTAATGATGGCTCCAGAGATTTCAAGTGATTTTAAGTGATTCTTGTTCATGTTGATAAAAAGTACTGTGAATTAAACATTAATAAAACCCTCAACTACCTAATGTCTTGTCTGTTTTATATGCCGTAGGAACCCCCCCTTTGTTTCCAGTGGAGAGTTTTTATCTATGGCTTTATAATCAATTCATGTTCCAATTTAATTTTCTTCTTTCCAGATTTTAAAAAAAATCAAAATGTTGTTCGATCATTATATATGTAAATAATTTTAAATTATAAAATGGCTGTTTTTATTAGATATAAAAAAATACCAGAAGGTGTTTCTTTTTTATTTCCACACGAAACAAAGGGGTCTCTCCCTCTCTTTATTTCGATCTGTTTCTTTTGGTTTCGAGTGAGAAAACTCCTTAAAAATTGCGTAAAATGAAAAATAACCCCTCTCATTACTGATAAAAATAATAAAAATGAAATCAGGTATTTTTGTCATATTTTTTGTTTTAAAGTGTTTTCTTGCTGATTTCCAATGGAAGTAATGGGGTTTATAAACCAGACATACCGATCGTTTTTTAGGGTATTCGCACCAATTCTGAACACCACAGTGTAACCATGCCCGAAACAGAAGACTCATCAACCGGACTATTCAAAAAATATCTCACCAATAACAGGATATTTAAGGACAGGGAAGTGCTCCGACACTCTTATCGCCCCCAGATCCTTCCTCACCGCAAACCCCAGATTGAGGAAGTTGCATCAATTTTAGCCCCCTCCCTCAGGAATGAAACCCCTTCAAATATCCTCATCTATGGAAAGACCGGTACTGGTAAGACTGCGTGTGTCAGGTACGTAGGAACGGAACTCGAAAAGGCGAGCAGCAAGATGGGTCCGGTCTGCCGACTCGTTCACCTGAATTGCGAAGTGATCGATACCCAATACCGGGTGCTTGCCCAGATTGCAAAAAGTCTTGATGTCTCTGAAGAACTGGGAAGCGATAAAACCCGCACACACATCCCCATGACCGGATGGCCCACCGATCAGGTGTACGCGGAGCTCAAAAACCAGCTTGAAGTCAGTGGCGGTGTACTGGTCATAGTACTTGACGAGATTGACAAACTGGTGAAAAAAAGTGGAGATGACACCCTCTATAATCTTACCCGGATCAATTCGGATCTGAAAAATTCCAAGGTCAGTATCATCGGGATCTCAAACGATCTGAGCTTCAAGGATTTTCTTGATCCCCGGGTACTTTCATCCCTGTCAGAAGAAGAGATCGTCTTCCCTCCCTATAATGCACCACAACTGGTGGATATCCTTGCACAGCGCGCTGACGGGGCGTTTATTGCAGGAGCACTGGCAGAGGGGGTCATCCCTCTCTGCGCAGCACTGGCTGCTCAGGAGCATGGTGACGCCCGGAGAGCACTTGACCTGTTCAGGATCTCCGGAGAACTTGCCGATCGCGATGAATCTTCGCAGGTTACTGAGGCACACGTCAAGCAGGCCCAGGCAAAGATCGAGACTGACAGCATGATCGAATGCATAGCGACGCTACCTACCCAGAGCAAGTTGATTCTCTTCTCTATGCTGATATTAGAAAAATTGGGTCAGAATATCTTTACGAGTGGTGAAGTCTCACGAATCTATCAGGATATTGCTCCTACAATTCAGCTCGATATACTCACCCACCGCAGGATAACCGATCTAATCTCAGAGTTAAACATGCTTGGTGTGATCAACACCCGGGTCGTGAGTCGTGGACGGTATGGCAGGACAAAAGAGATGTGGTTTGATTCCAACACAGACAAGATCCGCGAGGTTGTCTTAAAGGACACTCGCCTCAACGGGCTTAAGGATCTTGATGTGTCCCAGATGGAAGCGAAGTGGTTGAAGACTTGGTTCAGGTGATTTGAGGATGGATGAAAAGGATCTCGAACTCCTCCGGATTCTTGAGGAGAACAGCCGGTTATCAGCAGACGAAATTGCGATTATGACGAACCTCTCAAAAGCAGATGTTGAGAATCGTGTTCACGCACTCGAAGCTGCACAGGTGATCAAGCGCTATTCCACCGTTATCAACTGGGAACGGGCGGGTAATGGTGAGGTCTCAGCAATCCTTGAACTGAAAGTCAGTCCTGAACGCGACTATGGGTATGACAGGATTGCAGAACGACTCTCGCGGTTCCGGCAGGTAAAGACCCTCCGGCTCATGACTGGTACTTATGACCTGCAACTTGTTGTAACTGGTAAGAATATGCAGGAGGTCTCACGGTTTGTATCGGAGAATGTTGCTCCTATGGATCGTATCCGCGAGACTACCACACACATCATCATGAAGTCATACAAGGAAAACGGCCACACGCTCTTTGAGCAGCAGGAGGCAGAACGCCTCCCCTATTCCTTCTGAGGTAGAGAAATGCGCAATTTTGTATCTGAGCGTGCCCAGTCGATTCCCCCCTCAGGAATCAGGAAATTTTTCGATCTGGCTCTCACCATGGAAAACGTGATATCGCTGGGTGTAGGGGAACCGGATTTCCGTACCCCTTGGAACATCTGCGAATCGAGTATCTACTCCATAGAGCAGGGAACCACGTCATATACCTCCAATAAAGGTCTCCCGTCACTCAGGGATGCGCTGTCCCGGTATCTTGGGCAGCACTATAATCTGCCATATACCAGCAGCGATGAGATCATCATCACCAGTGGCGTGTCCGAGGGGCTTGATATTGCAATACGCTCAGTCATAGATCCGGGTGACGAGGTGGCCATTGCACAGCCCAGCTATGTCTCGTACGCCCCTTGTGTAACTCTCTCGGGAGGTAAGCCGGTCCCGGTCAGGTGCACGGAAAAGGATCGTTTCAAGCTCAGTCCCGAAGCCCTCCTGGAACAGATCACGCCAAAGACGAAAGCATTGATTATCAATTTCCCCAATAATCCGACCGGCGCGATCATGAACGGGAACGATCTGAAAGCGATTGCAGATATTGTGATTGATAAGGACATCCTGCTGATCAGCGACGAGGTCTATGCAGAGCTGACATATGAGAGCACCCACGTTTCGGCAGCAACGGTCAGTGATTTATGGGAGAGGACAATCACGCTGAACGGCTTTTCCAAGGCATATGCGATGACCGGATGGCGTGTCGGGTACCTGTGTGCCCCCAAAGAGCTCTGCGATGCTGCGCTCAAGATTCACCAGTATATCATGCTCTGTGCTCCGGTGATGGGTCAGGTGGGGGCGCTCGAAGCACTCCGGTCAGCCGAGGAGGATAAGAACAGCATGGTCAACGAGTACCGTCTCAGGCGCAACATGTTTGTCGCAGGTTTAAACCGGATCGGCCTTTCCTGCCATGTTCCCGAAGGAGCGTTCTATGCCTTCCCCTCAGTGAAAGAGACCGGCCTTTCTGATGTGGAATTTGCCGAACGGTTGTTAAAGGAGCATAAAGTAGCTGTGGTTCCAGGCAGCGTTTTTGGTGTTGGCGGCGAGGATCATCTCAGGTGCGCGTATGCTGTTTCCAGAAAAGATCTATCTGAAGCGCTGGGTCGGATGGAGACATTTATCAGCGGACTTTGAGCTGCATATTCTCAACTTTTTCCCCTCCCCCTCTCTGCTAAAAACAGGTACAAGGAGATAAGGGATAGTTTATTTTGCACTTCAACCTATACTACATGAAACTAATATGAGCTGCACTATCATCGTTGGTGGATTTTTTGGGGATGAGGGCAAGGGCAAAATCGTTGCCCACATCGCCTTCAAGGATAAACCCGCAATCATCTCCCGCGGCGGTGTCGGTCCGAATGCAGGACACACTGTTCAGGTCGGAGAAAACAAATACGGTGTCCGCATGGTCCCGTCTGGTTTTGTCTATAAGGATGCGAAACTCTGTATCGGGAGCGGTGTGCTCGTTGATCCTCGGGTCCTCAAATTCGAAGTCGACACTCTGGGGTTAAAAGGCCGGGTCTTCGTGGATAAGCGCTGCGGGATTATAACTGAAGATCACATCGCACGGGATAAGGGAAGCGATCACCTTTCGAAGACGATCGGGAGCACAGGATCCGGATGCGGTCCCGCGAATTCCGACCGGGTCATGCGGGTCTCCCCGCAGGCAAAGGACGTGCCCGAGCTGGCTGAATATCTGCTTGATGTCCCAATGGCCATTGAAGAAGAGCTGAAAAAAGGCAGCAATGTCCTTTTAGAAGGTACACAGGGTTTTGGTATCTCCCTGTATTACGGAACCTATCCGTTTGTCACCAGCAAGGACACATCCGCTTCCCAGATTGCAGCTGATAACGGTGTCGGGCCAACAAAGATTGACGATGTTGTCGTAGTCTTCAAGGCGTACCCCACCCGTGTAGGAGAAGGTCCTTTTAGTACCGAGATGTCGTTTGAGAAATCCGATGGGATGGGGATCAAGGAGTTTGGGACTGTCACCCACCGGAAACGCCGTATCGGCGTCTGGGATGGGGAGATGGCAAAGTACTCTGCGATGATCAACGGATGCACACAGGCAGCGATTACCGGTATTGATCGCGTGGATCAGGATTGTTTTGGCGTCAGGGACTATGCAAAGTTGTCCAAAAAGGCAAAGGACTTCATAAAACAGGCAGAAGAAGACATTGGCTGCGCTGTTGCCCTGATTTCAACCGGCCCCGAAGTCACGCAGATTATTGATCTGAGGGATGAGCTGTAATGAGACGTTCCTTGATGGATATCCTCTGTTGTCCCGTCTGCAAGGGAGCCCTCGTCCTTTCCGTTACCAAAGAGGACGACAAAGAGATCCTGGAAGGCGGACTGCATTGTGCAGCATGCCGGGTGGACTATCCCATCAACGAAGGTATTCCTAATCTCCTGCCCCAGACTTACCAAGAATAACAGGAGGTGGCATGTACTTCCCGATGCCCTTTTTTGTGTTGATCTCTTCAGGCACCGGGAGTAATGATTCAGGTTTTGAGATTTATCTCAATCGCAGCGGGATCAATTCGATCGACCTGCCACGGGGAAAGATCCAGGCAGTAACCGGTAATAACCTGAAGGTAAAATTTGTAAATCGCGGGGCCCCGATTCACATCACCATCACATCTGCAAATGCCAGCATGTTCACCGATTTTTTTCACGAGAACCTGTATGTCGTTGATGAATCAGTGCTGACTATCCCTCTTTATACCGATATCCAGGAAGGATCCTTTAATCTTGAAGTTATCGCAGGATACGGAGTAATGAAAACTACCGCGAAGGTGGATGTGATCCATCCGCCACAAAAGAAACCGATCATTTTAGAAGAATCGCCGGTCCAACCGGTTGCCCACGGCCGCCCGCATCTCCTGATGGTGATGATGGGAATTGCACTTATTCTCTACACGGCCTGGCTTTATACAGCGATTGAACTGTTAAATATCTCAGCGTTCATTATGCTCATCGTTGGTGCACTCTACACATGGTACCTTCAGCGATAGCCCTTGTCGCCATAGTTCTTTTTGCCGCTCTTCTTGTTGACCGGCTGATTGGGGATCCCCATTCAGTCTGGCACCCCGTTGCACTTGTTGGCCGGTTCGTCGGCTGGTGGGGGAAGCCCGAATGCTATTCTCCTAATTATCAGCGCATTACCGGAGTTTTTCTCTGGTTGGTAACCGTCATCCTTTTTGCTGCCCCGTTTTACTGCTTTGCCGCTCTCGCCCCGTGGTATCTGTACCTGATTATTGCCCCGTTTCTCCTGAAGTGCTGTTTTGCGTGGAGATCCTTAGAAGAGCATACGCTTGCAGTCGTGAACGCTCTAAAGGATGGCGTGGAAAACGGACGAGATAAGGTCATGATGCTGGTCTCCCGCAGAACTGCAGATCTTGATTATGAACATATTCTTTCTGCAGGTTACGAATCTATGACGGAGAATCTTACAGATAGTATTATATCACCGCTTTTTTTCTTCTGCCTGTTCGGGCTTACCGGGGCTGCAGTGTTTCGTGCGGCTAACACCATGGATGCGATGCTGGGATACCGGGACGAGCGTGAGCGTATCGGATGGTGCGCGGCCCGGATGGATGACATCCTCAATTACATCCCGGCCCGGATCACGGTTCTTCTGCTCCTGATACATTTCTTCCAGCGGGGGCGTCTTTCCTCCGCCCTCAGGATAATGCGGCGGGATGGCAGGAACCGGCCTGGGTTTAATGGGGGTATTGTGATGGCAGCGATGGCAGGTGGTGTTGGGATCTGTTTTGAAAAACCCGGTATCTATACCATAGGTGATAGCGATCGGACACTTGACGAGGGAGGTGCAGACATTCTTGAGGCAACACGGATGGTCACCCTGATGTTTGTACTGATTGCCGTGGGTACTCTGTTTTTATTGGGAACGCTGATCAATAGTACCGTCATATGAAACTCGAGGAACTGAGATTCGGTACCGAGCTCCTCAAGCGCGGCTTTGCATCCATGCAGAAAGGAGGCGTTATCATGGATGTGGTGAATGCTGATCAGGCAAAGATCGCAGAGGAAGCCGGGGCCGTTGCAGTCATGTCTCTGGAGCGGGTGCCTTCCGATATCCGGAAGATGGGTGGCGTTGCCCGTATGGCAGATCCCCAGAAGGTTATCGAGATTATTGAGGCGGTATCTATCCCGGTGATGGGAAAAGTGCGGATCGGCCATTTCGTCGAAGCTCAGGTGCTCGAAACGCTGGGTGTTGACATGATCGACGAGAGCGAAGTCCTGACCCCGGCAGATGAGCAATACCATATCGATAAGAAACGCTTCAAGGTCCCTTTTGTCTGCGGTGCCCGCGATCTCGGAGAGGCGCTTCGCAGGATCAATGAAGGAGCCGCCATGATCCGGACTAAGGGTGAAGCAGGTACCGGTAACGTTGTCGAAGCGGTACGCCACATGCGAAATATAATGGGAGAGATCCGCATGCTCAAGGGCATGGACAAGCAGGAGATGACTGACTATGCACGGGAAATTGAAGCCCCTGCAGAATTGGTCATCGAATGTGCCGAGCGCGGCAGGTTGCCCGTAGTAAACTTCTCAGCCGGTGGAATCGCCACCCCTTCAGATGCTGCAATGATGATGCAACTTGGCGCAGATGGTGTCTTTGTCGGGTCAGGAATCTTCAAGTCCACCAATCCCGAGCTGATGGCAAAAGCAATTGTCGAAGCTGTCAACCACTTCAATGAGCCAGAGGTTATCGCACGGGTAAGCCGCGGGCTTGGTGACGCGATGCCCGGCCTCGATATCCACACCCTCAGGGAAGATGAGGTGCTGCAGACCCGTGGACGTTAAGATCGGGGTTCTCGCGCTGCAGGGCAATGTGAGCGAGCACATCGATGCGTTTGTGCTTGCACTCGACCGCCTTGGCTGCGGGAGATCTTCAGAGGTTGTCACGGTTCGTCACCCTGCGGATCTGGAAGGTTGTCAAGCCTTGGCACTTCCGGGTGGGGAGTCGACGACCATCTCCCGGCTCATCGATAAAAATCACCTCTATGAGCCGATCCGCACCTTTCCCGGGGGGATTTTTGCAACCTGCGCCGGCATGGTGCTGATCGCGACTCACGTGGATGATGCCCGCATTCATACACTGAATCTCATCGACATGACGGTCGACCGGAACGCATTCGGTCGCCAGCGCGAATCGTTTGAAACCGACCTCCCCATAGATAGCCTTGGGGGGGAATCGTTTCATGCAATATTCATCCGGGCACCGGTTGCTACCCATGCGGGTACTAGTGTCAAGGTGCTCTCCCGGCTGGATCAGGGGATTGTCGCCGTTGAGCAGGAAAAGCATATGGCCCTGTCATTCCACCCGGAACTCGGCGGGGACACCCGGCTGCACGAGCGGTTTTTGAAAAAGATTGGCATTTAACCGCGCATCTCCGGTTTATCCTCCTTATTTTCGCACGTTATCCATAGATCAAGTATCAATATTTATTATCCTGCGCGTAGCACGTACCATAATGACTATCAGAAAAACGCGCCGCAAAAACGATGAAAAACCGTTTCATGAAGCAGTGACCGATCTGCTCTTCTCTTCTATGGCAAACCACGAGGATTTTGTCATGACCTATGAGGTCAACCCTTCCACGAATAAAAAGGAAATTCATGTGATGGCAGGAAAATTAATCTCCTCCGATCTGCTGGTGAAGCTGAAGGAACATGTCGCAGAGCAGCTTGACGATGGGAGCGGACACCATATCCGGCAGATGGAATAACGAGAAAAATCTTTTTTCATTGATCATCACGGGATATTGCCCGTGAGCTCCTTATCTCAATGGCAGGATGGGTGTCACTTTTATTGCCGGGTTACCAATCTTTCATCATTGCTGCTGCCTTGAGTTCTCCGGGCATCAGCTCGATTGCGTACCGTAACGCCGTCCGGGGCATTGCTTTCTTGTTTCTCATTACGTAATCGAACACCTTTTTCTGGTGCTTACGGCTCGCTTCCTTGAGGAGCCATCCGTAGCCTTTCTGCACCAAATCGTCCTTATCAGTCAGTAACAGATCCGCAATTTCGACCGATTCAGAGAGAAACTTCCCGTGTTTTGCCGGAACGATGAGGGAAACGGCCGCTGCCCGCCGCACCCAGCGGTTCTCCGATTGAGTCCAGCGCTTCAGTTCATCGATGTATTCCGGGTATTGTTCGATGAAATCACCCATCGTGTGGTTGCAGAACCCGTCGCAGGAAGCCCAGTTGGTGATATAGGTATCAATCCAGTGCCGGAACACCGGGAGATCCTCTCGTTCATATCTTCCTGAGAGAGCATGCGCCCAGTTCGAGACGATGAAGGACTCTTCCATGTATCCCGAAAGGTAAAGCTCCTCGCAGAGGGCGAATATCTCCGGTTTTGGCCGCATTTTTACTATCTTCCAATACTTCTTTGCAATCGCTATCACGTTTGCCGTCTTTATGCCATGGCATGCAATCTCTTCCTTAAAGAACCGCTGCGAGGTTTTCTGGATCTCAGGGTCCGCCTGGCTTTTGAGTTCCTGCCGGATAGAGGAAATTACCGGGTCCATGCAGAGAGGTGAGCATGTATGCGGGATAAGGGAAACGGTATGCGGGAGGTAAAAATGACACTCCGCAGGAGCAGCTGCAACACCCTGCAGATTTCAGCCAGCAAACTTCCAAAAAAATGAATAATTTCCGGGATGACCAGCCGGCCCCGACCCGTTATTTCTTCTTCTTTCCGATTTTTGATCTCTTTTACGGCTTGCCAAAGACAGCGCTGATGGGAAGATAACCATGGACGGAAAACCCGATTTTGCGGAGATTGACCCGCTCTTCCTGACGATGCCCGATAACCACTACTTGACACTCGGGACAAAAGCCGGTGACGCGTGGATTGCCGGAAAGAATCTGATACAAAAGGAACAACCAGTACCAGGAAAGGATAGTAAATAATGGCAACCATACTCGTTGATAAGGATCTCTGCACCCGGTGCGGGATCTGCTCCAGTAAAATCCCCGGTAAAGGATAAGAAAGTCCGGTAGGCCAAAGAAAACGGGGGATGCCGGAACGATTAAGTGTTCAGAGGAGAATTTTGCTCCATAGTGTCGCAGGTCACGAGTCAGTTTATCCCGGTAGCACACACCCCGGAATTCCACAATGGGACTCTAAGGAAAGGGATGGCCGGCGATACTGGAATCCTTCTTGCGAGAGCAAACGGGCAATTTTATGCCACAGAGCTGCTTTGCCCCCATCTCAAAGCCGACCTGTCAGAGGGGACACTCAACGGCACCATCCTTACCTGTCCGATGCACAACTCACAATTCGATGTCCGGGACGGCCGGGTAATCCGGTGGACCGATCTTACCGGTGTGATACTCAACTTCGCCAAAAAGTCCCACCCGCCCCAGCCTCTGCTATGCTACCCGGTCCGGGTTGAAGGAGAGATCCTTCTCGTGCAGGTCCGGTAACAGTGGAAAAGGATCAACAATTGCCAAAACAGGAAAATTCAGGAGATTTCAGACCATGGAAGCGATTGATGCTATTATGAAACGCCGCAGTATCAGGAAATTTGAGAAGCGGCAGATACCCGACGCCATTCTTGAGAAGATCATTAAGACAGGGACGTACGCCCCGTCAGCCCTTGCCCTCCAGCCGTGGGGTTTTGTGGTGGTGCAGGATCAGGTATTCTTAAACCGGGTCTCGGATTACTGCAAACCCATCTTGATCTCGTTCATGAAGAATGCCCATGATGGGATGTCGGATGCCTTCCGGGCAGTACTGGAAGGTAAGGATTACTCGATCTATTACCATGCTCCGACAGTCATCATGGTCATTGGAAAAACCGGCAGCCGGTTCCGGGAAATTGATTGTTCCCTCTGTGCTGAGAACATGATGCTTGCCGCTCACGCTCTTGGTATCGGCAGCTGCTGGATAGGGTCAACGGAAGTCGCATACGACAACAAGGAACTTATGGCGGGGTTCCGGATACCAGAGGGCTACAGCCCGGTAGGGACGATTGTCTTTGGGTATCCTGCGGAGACGGTGGATGCCCATGACAAGAAAGCCCCGCTGCTGACGTGGATCCGGTAATCACCCCATTTTCCTATCCCGTCCTCTCTATTTTTCTCCAAACCCGTCGGGCATCCGGCCGCTCTTTGCATAGGTATACAGGCTGAAGAGCGAGATTCCACCGGCGGTTGAACCGATCATTGCCAGGGTAAACCATACGAGCATATACAGGGCCGCACCTACGATCCACTCTGTTCCCGGGCGCCAGAACAACAGCATCTCAGGAGAAACAACGCCGTAGGCAAAGTGGAAGAGAAGGGAGGTTAAGGAAACTTCAAAGAACACGAGGCCAAACTGGAGGAAGCAGATGATTGTCTCCCCCCAGCACTTTTTTATCAGCCCGACCAATTCTGCAACCGCACCCGGCAGGCGTTTGTTCTCAAGGACCAGCATGGGAACAACGAACAGGGCGAGGATGTAGAGCAGGATGTTGATCCCCGAAAGGATCAGGGTCCTGATGCTCCCCATCGCAATGCCAATTCCCCGGCCAAACCGTCCCGCTCCCCCGGTTCCAACGGATTTATCATAACCGGTGGAGTCGATAATAATATCGATACCGTGCGCATTCGGGCACCAGCCCATCCATTCATGAATCATTTCCGATATGCGTGTCAATGTCATACTAACGCCCTCACTTTCGTAAAGAGTTCCTCCGCTATCTTCGTTGGATCGGCAGTCTTCTCAATCCTGGTACTGAGCTCGGTTGCATAAATCCAGGGCAGCTTGATGCAATTAGTATATCGCTGGCATATGCCGCAGTTACCATCACGCTCGTATCAGACCTGCATCCCGTGCTTTTCGGACAAAAAGATGATTGAGGGAGTCTGGAAGGGTACCGAACACCCGAACAGGATCCCCCGTTCCGGATTGATCTTTTCGATCTCGATCTGGTTTGCGTGTGCCATCTCCCGGAGTGCCGCATCGATCTTCTCATCCATGACAAGAAGGGATTTGGACACCGCCTGCCGGGAGATGCCCAGCAGGTTGGCTATCGTGATATTGGGGGTACCGTTGCGCCGCATCTTTCAGAATCCGAACTGTTTTTCGTTCATGGGCAGAAGCATACGTCAACACATACATATTGACTATATAAACAAATCAGAATGGGTTCGGATGTCAGCGGGAAAGACAAAAAGAGAATTATTTTACCGGCTTTCGACCGGCCCAATTCGACGGGAAGAGGGCGGGGTCCTGACCTGTGGAATAGAAATCGCCGAGCCAGGTCTGGTTGTCCGCCGCCATGGTCAGGGAGAATTTGCCGTCTTGAGCTTTCGTCCCGCACATTGTCGAAGCTGACCACGTTCCCGAGAGCGTGTTTTTGACAATCGCACCTTTGAAGGTTGCCTCACACTTAATCCCCTTGTCGATAAATGTCCCTGCGACATCCCAGCAAGTCTGGATCATTTTCGCACTTGCCTCGTCCCCGTAGGCCCGGTCAGTATACTTTGTCCACGCCGTGCTGAGATCATGGTTGCCTGCCATACCAAGGTAACGGGAGTCCCAGGATCCGTCCCAGACGAGCTTATCCGGGCAAGCCGGGGTGGTCGAGGGTGCCACAACTGCAGTTCCCTGTGCTGTCGGAGCAGCAGTTGCCGCACCAGGGGTCGAAACCTTGGTTGAAGTACATCCGGTTACACACACTGCGATACAAAGGCATACCAGTACTACACACAAAATACCTGAACCTTTCATAATCTTCCTTCTACCGTGAGTATAATAAGACGTGCTATTTGATTCCGGGAAGCAATTGTGTTGTCTCCAGAGTGGATGATAAAAATACTCAATTATCTCCCTGTACTCCCCTCCGGTTTCTGTGACCCTCGTGAGCTCTCTAGCGTCTCCAATAACCACATTGATCGCCCTGTTCGCCTTTACCAGCAGGTGTGAATGTTTGTTTAATAAATGAGGATAGGTAAGACTGAAGTTAAGATGAGCCGGAAGTGCTGGGATGTAACCAGGTCGGTGACCTTCATCAAAGACCCGTAGTGTACAGGGACTATCACCGGCAAGATTGAGAAGAACCAACTTATTGGGACCTGAAGAGCAACGGGTTGTGAACCCGAAACGGGATCCGGTGAAGGAAAACTCTCCCTGACTATGGCGGGGGATAACAAGACCTGGACCGGCAAGCAAATCCCCATTCGGGATCTGGATTATCGGATCAAATTATAATCCTTTTTTTCTTATCTACATCCAGTATCTGGTATGGCTTCCAGAGAGTACCTCATTATCCTGCTGATCCTTGCATGCATTGCCGTCTTTGTTACCGGATACAAACGACAACAACAATCGGAACACCCGCCCCGGCGCAGACAACAACGCCAGCGCCCGCTGCGGTTGCAACAAATACGGCTTCCGCACCTCAGGCAACTGCCGTAAAAACTGTAGTTCCCGCCGTTTCGGCCACGCCGGAATGCCCGGACAAGTACGAGAAGGGCATCTGGAATGGCAACTGGGACTCCCGCGAAGAGGGGTACGCCTCGAATCACGATGTCCGTGAGGTTGTATGGAGCGACGCTGCCCCGGTACCCGTGGGTCTCACCCAGAAATGCTGGGATGTGACCGGCACATTCCATACCGGGGCTTGCAACGGGAAACTGACCGGAAGGATTGAGAAGAATTCGCTGTCGGGTGCCTATACCAATGTCTGCACCGGAGGGGCTGACAGCAGCACCGGGACCTTTTCGGTGACTATGACCTCTGACAACCAGTCGTTCATGGAATCCCTGTATAAATCCGGGGGCTATGGTCCCGAGAACGGTTTCCCTCCCAGCTGGTGGGCAAAGAAGATCGCATAAATCCTTTTTTCCTCCAGTACCGGATACTGTATCCGGGAACTCTGCATGTCAACCAATGAGAAGCAGCGAGTTCGATGCCTGCATGAACTGGCTAAAACCCTTGAGTACCGGATCAGATCATAATCCTTTTTTACTGGATTCATCCTGTATGATGTATGGACTCGAGAAAGTACCTTGTAATTCTGCTGGCGCTTGCATGCATTGCGATCTTTGCAGCGGGCTGCACCACGACTACAACAGTTGGAACTCCTGCCCCTGCGCCGACAGCGACACCCGCCGCAGCATCGGCACCGGTGGCAGCCGCGAAAAGCTGCGTCGACGCCAGCGGGAAGGGCGTCTGGACCGGCTCGTGGGATACGTACTTCGGGGACCGCTGCCAGGACAACCGGCACCACTTCTTTGCGGCAACTGCTGATAACCCGGATCCCTGGACAGGGACTGTGGCGACCGAGTATAACGCGCAGGGAACACTCACCCAGAATAACTGTGATGTGACCGGTAGTGTGAAGATCATTGGCAATATTGAAAACCAGAACTGTCCGATATCCTTGACTGGGAAAGTGGATGGGACATCGGTCAAGGGGACATGGAAAGCGTATTGTAACATAAGGACCGCGATCAACTCTGAATCCGCGGACGATTCCGGTATATTTACTATCAATATGGACCCGACCAACAACGGGTTCATCGGGGTCTTCCAGGGGAACGCTCCAGATATAGCAAAGCTCGTAGCATCGGACTGCCCGACCCAGAACGGAAACTGGGCCGGAAAAAAGATATAATTCCCTATTTACCTTTTTAAATTCGGATTAACGGTTCAAACCCGTACCATGCACCGGTAGTGTTGCTGGAATTCCTGTATTGATGAAAAGATTATACATTGGGGATCAGAGAGAATCTTTACTTGCCCAATCCGAGCCTCTTCCGGATCCTTCCCCAGCAGGATAACAACGGCTGCTTACAATAGGGCAGCATACCTTTTGCCACGCGGACGGCCTCGCACTCATCGCACAACGTATGGCGTTTGCATGTTGTTTTCGGGCAGGGGCAGTCTTTCCTGATGGTTGGGGGCATCGGTGATCAACCTGAAACGGGCGGTGCCTTAATGCTTTTGTCGAAAAGCGGCGGGTGACCTGGAATAAACCCCAAGGTTCATGACGTATCATGATCCTGTCTCTGTATGGATATACCGGTTGTTTATCCCTTTATCGGCTTGTGTGGTACCGTTCTTGGGATTATCGGTGCAGCCCTCATCATTTACGGGGGATTCAAGGCTGCAATAAAGGTGGTTTTACTGGGACTTTCAAAACCGGCGTTCACGTATAACCAGGTCCGGCGTGATTTCACCGACAAAATCGTTTTCGGACTTGAGTTCCTCATCGCAGCCGATATTCTTGCTACCCTGCTCTCCCCCAGCCAGCAGGATCTCATCAACCTTGCGGTGGTCGTGCTGATCAGGACCGTGATGGGGTATTTTCTTTCAAAAGAGGCAGCAGAATTCAATCTGCAATAACCCAGAACAACTGTTTTTTTGTTAAACCTACCCATGGCAGTACAACCGGTCAGAGTTCCATCTTCCCCGGCAGCTCCCGCGCCCATGTGGCAATTGCATTCCAGTCCCGGAAGTCACCAACCGGGACTTCACCAGTTCGGTCAGCTTTCGCTGGATAAAAGAAAGTTTCGCAGGATCAAGCTTTCCGGCAAACAGGACCGATGATACCGGTGTGATGGGCTCAAGGGATTTTTTCAGGGCTGTCATTGCTGCGTCTGCTGCCCCGGGATCCGGATTTTTGGGAGCAAGCCCGACTACAAAAGCAGCGACTGGTATTTTTTGGAGTTGCTCGCGATTGTCTCCGACAAATTTTCCGACTGTGCCGTCGACACTTCCCATATAGAGCGGCCCGCCAAGTACGATTGCTGTATAACCCGCGAGTGTTGAAACGGTTTTGATCTCGGTGACATCAGCAGCGAGTCCTGCGGTTGTTAGTTCCTTTCCGATTACCTGTGCGATTTCCGCTGTTGATCCATTCCGCGTTGCATATCCGACAAGAATCCGTGCTGGCATGGTGGTTCCTACCGGATATTGGTTTATCCGCAATAATAAATATCAGGACCCTTTGCGGCTTCCGTTGGAATATGTATACTTTTTCTCATATTCCGCCCCATGATGCAGTTCCCGGCACATGTCACCCTTATCCTTCCCGGGGATGTGATCCATAATTTTCCGGTCATATCACTCATCTTTGCCAATGTTGTCACTATTGTGCTTGCGATCCTCGGGAACTGGGACCTTGCAACGGTATTGTTCATCTACTGGTCGCAAAGCATCATCCTCGGCCTCTTCACGGTCATATCCATCCAGGGCGCCGATACCGATGCCCTTTCTGCCGATCTCAATAAACCCATTCTGGAGCAGAGCGGGACAGAAAGGTTCAGTCCGCGTCTGGTCTGGTTCTACAGGTGTGGCCTTGCCGGGTTCTTTACCCTCCATTACGGGATCTTCCACTGGGTATATTTCGGGTTCATTGTAGATTTCGGCATTTTCGGGGAGGTGAATTTTGCCGACCCCGGCATCTGGCTCTCCTGCGGTCTCTTCTTTGCAAACCACCTCTACTCGCATATCCGGTACCGGCACGAGAGTCTTACAGGGGCCAGTTTCATCAACGAGGTGTTTTTCAGCCCGTACCAACGGATAGTCCCGATGCACCTGACCATCATCTTTGGCAGTATCATGGTGCTGGCCCTGCAGGTATTCGGTATCCAGTCGACAATGCCGGTGCTCGTGCTTTTCCTTGTCCTCAAGACACGGTCCGATATCTCTGCCCGCCTGATCAAACATGCACGGGAAGAGCGCCCGGACATGGCTGTGCAGTACCTGTAATAAACCAAAATGCGGATATTGTAGAACAAAAGAGGATAACACTTAAAGAAATAAACACGATTCTAGTACAGAATACCGAGGTAAATTGCTATGGCCACCGATCCCGTCTGTCTGATGATAGTTGATGAAGAAGATGCAAAATTCACCAGCACCCATAAAGACCTGAAATATTATTTCTGCTGCAACTGGTGCAAGAAGCAGTTCGATGAGAACCCGAAGCGATACTCGCGGATCTCCAACGATGTAAGTGTGAACTTAAAAGAAGTCAGATAAACGCTTTTTGACCGGGAAACAACCTCCCGAGCTGACAGGATCCTGACTCCCCCGGAAAAGACTGCCCGGGAAATACGGATCGCGGATATCATTTTAAAGCCATGCGGGCGATACAGATACAATAATCCATAGACTGAAGCGATCGTGAATCTGATGAAACCCCAAGATGATCCCTGGCTCAAAAACGCACATAAAAATGCCGAACTCCTGGACCAGGAGATCAAAAATCTGTCGTCATTGACCAATCCAATACGGGAGAATATCCCTGTCATTACCAAATACCAGGATTTCTGGAACCAGGCAAAACGGATCACTACGTTATTCAAAGAGCTAAAACCGCTTTCCCAGAGTGACCGGGATCTGCTCTGGAAACAGTTCAATGCCCTCTGCTGGGAAGTAAAAGAGAAACAAAAGACCGGATACGGAACTCTGGAATCCCTGTCACAGGGGCATCTCGATGAAATTATGAAATGCGTGGAACTGGCAAAACTTCCCCCCGGTGCCCCCGCCCCGGAGATCCATGAACTGGTGGAACGTGGGCAGGCACTCAAAAATGCCGGTGACCTGCTGGGAAAGTTCAAGCACGAGATGATTGCAAAACACAAGAAAACCTGTTTTGATCATATCCAGAAGATTCGTATAATCCATGACGATGCCTGGATGTCGGTAAAAGCAGGAAAGCCCCGGGAGTCGGAAACAGAGTCCCGTATCCGCAAAAACCTTGACGCCAATTATGAGCGTTACCGGAAAGCGGCAAACGCCCTCGAGAATTTCCAGATCGGCAAAGGCCATATACGTAAATTTCTCTCCACATGCGAGGATCCCGAGAAGATCGCCCATGCAACTGCCAGGCTCGCTGAAACCGAGCAGCGGATAAAGGATATTGAAGAGGGTATCCGGAAGCTGGAAAAATGGATTGAGGTTGATGAGCGAATTCTGAAGGGGAGCTGACCACTCTTTTTGTCCAATGGTTTGTGGCCTCAAGATTTATTGATTGATTTATCCCGGTCGACGCCCCTCCGGTCCTGACCGGATTTCAGCCCCTGCAGGAGATCACGAGAGTCCGGAAGGGCTCCCGACACTCCTTTTTTTCATCCGTGCTGAATATACGAATAATGCCAGCTCGCCATCCGGGGTGATGGTGTAGAGTTTTTGCTGGTTGTTGTCCGGATCGGTCTCCTCCCGGATAAGGTTCCACCGGACCAGGGTAGCCAGAAGTTGGGAGAATGCTGCCGGAGAGAGTTCCTTTCCTGTGGATCCCTCCTCTCCATCCCGGACCGGGATCTTCCAGACACAGGTCTCGTTGAACAAGGTCTCTTTTGGCACCAGAGTACTCGCCCCCTTCCCATGTTCCTGACCCCGGAAGAGAATGGTCAGGATCACGAGATAGTGCGGGTTGGAAGGCAGGGTCTTTGTGGGAAGCGATGGAACCGGCACTCTTCGGGAAGGGGAATTGCCGAATGCGTAATAGGAGTCCCCTTCTACCCAGAGTGACATGGAGAAAAGGCCCAGCGAGAGGCGTTTTGAGCCAGCGGAGATATCGAATGTATACCGGGCATCCGGGTGTTCGCTGAATATCCCCAGCACCGGGTCACGAATCGCATTGAACGTTGCCGCATCGACATAGACCAGTGCACAGGCTATATTCCGGGAGAGGGAGATGGAATTCACTTCATCAATCGCATCGCGGATGGTGCATTTCCACCCCTGTTTCTGGGCATCATCACGGGACGAGTTGGTATAGACCTCTTTTTCAGCAAAGATGAACGTGTGAGTGATGGTGTGGAGATCCTTAAGGACAGCAGGATAGGTTTTATGGATACTGTCACCCGCGCTGATGATGTGGATGTGTTCCTGCGAATCCATGAATATTATCCGGATTTGGATCATAAATGGTTGTCTTTGGATCCGGTACCATTTTCCGGTAGAAATCCTCTACCAGAACAAAACTAAAAAAAAATTTTTTAAATGAAGAGCGGCGCAAGCACGAGCGTTAAGGTAGCAAGGAGCTTGATGAGCACGTGGAGCGACGGCCCGGCAGTATCCTTGAACGGGTCGCCAACCGTATCCCCGATGACCGCTGCCTTGTGGGCCTCGCTCTTCTTACCGCCATGGACACCGGTCTCGATGTATTTCTTGGCATTGTCCCATGCACCACCGCTGTTATTGAGAATGAGTGCCATGAGGATACCGGTGATGGTTGCTACCATGAGGAAACCGGCGAGGGCTTCGTACTTCATGGTGACACCGATGACGATCGGGAACAAGATCACAAGGGCGCCGGGAAGGATCATGTTCTTCAGCGCACCCTGGGTCGTGATATCGATGACACGGGCATAGTCGGGCTTTTTGGTTCCTGCCATGATACCGGGATCCTTGAACTGGATGCGGACCTCTTCGATAACATATTGCGCAGTCTTGGAGACTGCACGGATGGCGAGGCTTGCAAAGAGGAAGACAAGCATTGCGCCGATGAGCGCTCCGACAAAAACGTTCACGTTTGCCAGGTTGACAACATCGAATGCCTTGCCGGTGAGCTTGGAAATGTCGGCCATATAGGCGTTGAAGAGCAGGAATACCGCGAGGGATGCACTGCCGATGGCATACCCTTTGGTAAGTGCCTTTGTTGTGTTGCCGGCAGCGTCAAGTTTGTCCATGCGATGCCTGACTTCGTCAGGGGCCTGGCTCATCTCGACGATACCGCCGGCATTGTCGGCAATAGGGCCGAAAGTGTCCATGGTAAGGACGTAGGCGCAGACCATCAGCATACCGATGGTTGCAACGGCAGTGCCATAGAGGCCGCCCTGGGGGATGCCGGTCATGGTCCCGCACCAGTACGAAGCGAGGAGGGAAATTCCGATAAGGACTGCCGGAACCGCGGTGGTTTCGAGACCGACCGAGAATCCCATGATGAGGTTGGTTCCCGCGCCGGTCTCAGAGGCGTCAGCGATATCCTGCACCGGCCGGTAGTGGTGGTCGGTATAGTAGAGGGTGACCCTGAGGAAGGCTACGGAAAGGGCAATACCAATGAAACCTGCAAGGACGAAGTACATCCAGCCGGGTGTTGCACCGAGGAGGAAATAGACACCGCCAGCGAGGAAGAATGCTGAGATGAGGGCGGTGATATAGTATCCGCGGTTCATGGCGTCCATCGGGTCGGCACCATCAACGCCCTTGACGGAAAGGATACCGATCATGCTCGCGAGGAGACCGAGCGAACACATGACGATGGGGAAAAGGATTCCGTTGACACCGAAGATGGGGAAGAGCGCGACACCGAGGATCATTGCACCGATGTTCTCGGCTGCAGTGGATTCGAAGAGGTCAGCGCCACGGCCTGCACAGTCACCGACATTGTCACCGACGAGATCTGCAATAGTGGCCGGGTTCCGGACATCGTCTTCAGGGATACCGGCCTCGATTTTGCCGACAATGTCTGCACCGACATCAGCGGCTTTCGTGTAGATACCGCCACCGAGCTGGGCGAAGAGTGCCACGAACGAGGCACCAAAGGCGAATCCGATGATGACGAACGGGGTATGGGTCGGGTCTGCACCGAGGGCGATATACGTCAGTGAGACACCGAGGAGTGACATCGAGGTGATGATCAGACCTGAGATGGCCCCGCCGCGGAACGAGAAGTCAAGTGCTTTCCCGTCGCTGGTCTGCGCTGCTGCTGCCGTGCGGATGTTGGTCCTTACGGCAATCCACATGGCAACGACGCCGGCAACTGCGCTGCAGGTTGCACCGACAATAAAAGCAGCTGCCGTAGCGAGGGCAATCGCCTGTTGTCCGGTGAGATAATAAATAGCAAAGATCACCACTGCAGATACGATGGCAAGCACGGCGATAGTCGAATACTGGCGCTTGATGAATGCTTCTGCACCCACCCGGATCGCATCGGCAACCTCGCGCATCTTGGGCGTACCCTCATCCTGTGAGAGGAGGTTACGCGTCAGGATTGCTGCAAGTCCCAGAGCGATGATACATATCGCAATTACGATGAGTAATACAAAGTCGATCATTCCATGACCTCCCTGCTGTGCCAGAGGGAACCCTGCAAACCGACGGAACAGAACGTATTGACCGCTCGAGACTGAACCGCCCGAAAGAGGATCCGGGTAACACACCAGGTATGATAAATTGGCATCGGCAGTATTCTGCCAGACCGGAACCAAAGGATGGCGCAACGGTTCCCGGGATATCCCCGATTTTTCCCACAACCCATCCTAAGAGATCATTAGTGCTTTTTTGAGACATTAAACTTTTATCATTATTCCGGCAATGCACCACATCCCGGTATTATTCCTGCAGGCAAACGGTGCTCTTGTTTTTTGATTTTTTATCTGATTTTCCGCTTTTCCCCCATTTCCCGGCGTTTTTTCATGAATTATCGGATATTGTACTGGTTTTCTGGCATTATGCCAGTCACGCGCAATTCACTATGATTAATAATGATAAATTCTCATATTCATTGAGGGAGGGTATCTGGTGCAACTTGCGCAGCTGTTAATATTTCTCATCCTGTTTCCGCTCATTGCCGCGTTCTTCCTGTTCCTGGCAAAAAAGGACATGGAACGCGCCTTGATTGTGAAATTGTCCGCACTGGCCATTGCTATCGTCAGTGTCTACCTGTTGATTTCGACCTATAATAAGGGGGCCCTGCTGGTTTCAGTCATCCCGGCCGAGCCGACCGGCATTCTCATGTTTATCTTTGAGATGCTGATTGCCGTCTTCATCCTGTATCTCGGTATCGTGCACAAGAAGTGGCTCGTTGTGGCACTTATCCTTGTCCAGTCCGTAGCGATGCTCTGGTTCGAACTGGTGTACGCCCATTCCGTCCATGTGCAGTCGAACCTGTTCATCGATGAATTCTCGAATATCATGGCACTCATCATCGGTATCATCGGCTGTCTCATCTGTGTGTATTCGCTTGGGTACATGAAGTTCTTCCATGAGCACCACCCCGAGATGCCTGACCGAAGGCCATGGTTCTTTGCCATCCTGTTCGTCTTCCTTGCCGCGATGTTCGGGCTGGTCTTCTCCAATAATATCCTCTGGGTCTATTTCTTCTGGGAGGTCACCACCCTTTGTTCATTCCTGCTGATAGGGTACACGAAGACCGAGGAAGCCACCACTAACGCATTCAATGCTCTGTGGATGAACCTGCTGGGCGGTGTCGCGTTTGCCGGTGCTATCATCTACCTTGCCATGTTCGGCAACGGTATCATGGGACTTGACGCACTGCTCGCGTCCGGTAAAGTTATTGCCCTCATCCCGGCCGCTCTCATCGGATTTGCCGGTCTCACCAAGGCAGCCCAGCTGCCGTTCTCCTCATGGCTTGTTGGGGCAATGGTTGCTCCCACCCCGGTCTCGGCACTCCTGCACTCCAGTACCATGGTCAAAGCCGGTGTCTATATTCTCGTCCGGCTTGCCCCCATTTTCCAGGCCACCTTCACCGGGTACATGCTTGCCATGGTGGGTGCACTCACCTTCCTTATTGCATCCGGTATTGCCATATCCCAGAGCAATGCAAAACGGGTGCTTGCGTATTCCACGATCGCAAACCTCGGTCTCATTGTAGCCTGTGCCGGTATCGGGACATACGAAGCGATCTGGGCTGCAATCCTCCTGATTGTGTTCCACGCAGTCTCCAAGTCCCTGCTCTTCCTCTCGGTCGGAACTGTCGAACACCGGATTAAGAGCCGCGAAATCGATGATATGAACGGGCTCATAGTCCGGATGCCGAAGATCGCTGCGATGATGGTGATCGGTATTGCCGGTATGTTCCTGGCACCATTCGGCATGTTGATCTCCAAGTGGGCGGCAATTCGGGCGTTCATCGATGTGCCGTACGGTTTTCTCTTTGTAGTTATCCTCGCTTTCGGGAGCGCCATCACGTTATTCTTCTGGGCCAAGTGGATGGGTAAGATCATTACCGTCACTTCTGACAGCAAAAACATCGAAGGAGAGGTTGATCACAGTGAGTGGGCGGCCTTGGTTTCGCTTGCCGGACTCTCGTTTATCACAACTCTGGTCTTCCCGCTGCTCTCGACAAAACTTCTTGAGCCCTTCCTTATGACAAATTATGGTCACGTGGCCCAGCTTTCGCAGGACAATATCATTATCATGATCCTGATGCTCCTCCTCCTCGTCATCCTGCCGCTGAGCATCCTGATACCCCAGAGAAAGCACAAGCATGTTGCCCCTTACATGGGCGGCAGGACCACCACGCACGATATGCGGTTCTCGGGATCTCTGGGCGTCCAGAAAAAGACGGTGCTCTCGAATTACTATCTCCACGAGTATTTCGGCGAAACGAAACTCAGAACCGCAGGTGTCTGGATCTGTTCAGCCGTAATCGGCGTCATGTTTATTGCAACCGTACTGCGGGGGGTGATCCTGTGATTAATATAGTCTGGGCAATTGTCTTTATCCTCGTAGCACCCGTTGTCGGCGGACTGGTTGCCGGGATTGACCGGAAGATCACCGCACACATGCAGGGCAGGGTCGGGCCGTCCATCCTGCAGCCATTCTACGATGTGGGCAAGCTCTTCGAAAAGGAACAGACGGTTGTAAATGAGACGCAGATCTTCTACGCGATCTGTTACGTCATCTTCATGATCTTCACCGGGGCGCTCTTCTTTGCAGGAGGCGACCTGCTGCTGGTCGTCTTTGCGCTCACGCTTGCACAGATCTTCCTTGTGCTGGGTGCGTTTGCCGCGAACTCCCCCTACAGTTACGTTGGAGCGGAACGGGAACTGCTCCAGATCATGGCCTATGAACCGATGGTGATCCTGACCGCAGTGGGAATGTTTGTCGCAACAAAGAGCTTCAATGTCAGTGATATTGCATCGAGTACGACACCAGTTATCCTTCTCATCCCCGGTATCTTCCTTGGTTTCCTCTATGTGCTGACCATCAAGCTGCGCAAATCGCCGTTCGATATATCAACATCGCACCACGCACACCAGGAAATTGTAAAGGGCGTTACCACTGAATTTTCCGGCCCGTCGCTCGGGCTCATCGAGATCACCCACTGGTATGAGACGGTCTTTTTACTGGGATTCGTTTACCTCTTCTTCGGGTTCAACCCGTTGATCGGTGTAGTTGCTGTTATCATAGTTTACCTGCTGGAGATCCTGATCGATAACACGAATGCCCGTGTGAAGTGGCAGCTTGTGGTGAAGAGCTCGTGGCTGATCGCCGCTATCGTGGGTATGGTCAACCTGGCTGCACTCTACTACCTGTCCGGAGGTGTTCCATGACCTACCTTGCAAAATCCCCCTGGATCATCCACTACGATGCCTCGAGCTGCAATGGGTGCGATATTGAGATTCTTGCCTGTCTCACGCCGATGTACGATGTCGAGCGGTTCGGCATCATCAATACCGGCAACCCGAAACATGCGGACATCTTTGTCGTGACCGGCTCGATCAATGAAGCGAATCGCGAAGTCATCCAGAACATCTACAACCAGATGCCGGATCCCAAGGTAGTTGTCGCCGTGGGTATCTGTGCCTGTTCAGGGGGGGTATTCCGGGAATGCTACAATGTTGCCGGGGGGATCGACAAACTCATACCGGTCGATGTCTATGTGCCCGGGTGTGCAGCGCGCCCCGAGTCCATTATCGATGGGATTGTAACTGCCTGGGGTATCCTTGAAGAGAAACTGAAAAATAAGGTGAGTTCACCCATGGTATCCGACCACGATCATAAAGCACATCACAAGCACGCTCAAGGAGGTGCACAATGATGGAACCACAACTCATTACCCCCATCAGTATCGGGGATGTTGTAACGAAAGCCGAGCAGGCGAAGAAAGACGGTAAACGGCTGGTACAGATCGGGTGCACGAAGATTGAAGATAACTTCGAGATCATCTATGTCTACGATAAGAACTACCAGATGACCAGCTACCGCATCACCGTGAAGCAGGATGATGAAATCCCCAGCATCAGCGGTATATACTTTGGCGCGTTTGTGTACGAAAACGAGATCCACGACCTGTACGGCATCCACGTAAAGGGGATCAATATCGATTTCAAGGGCACGTTTTACAAGACGACCATCAAGCATCCTTTCAGCGTGACCATTGTCAAGGAGGACGACACATGTCAAAACAAATAACGGTCCCGTTCGGACCCCAGCACCCGGTCCTTCCTGAACCCCTCCATCTTGATCTGGTGCTGGAAGACGAGAAGGTCGTGGATGTCATACCGACCATCGGATATGTACACCGGGGTCTTGAGAAACTCGTGGAAAAGCGGGAATATACCGAGTATGTCTTTATCGCAGAACGGATCTGCGGCATCTGCAGTTTCATCCACAGCCAGACCTATGTGCAGGGCATCGAGCAGATCATGGGCCTTGAGATCCCTGAGCGGGCCCAGTATCTCAGGACTATATGGTCGGAATACTCAAGGCTGCACTCACACCTGCTCTGGCTCGGCTGCTTTGCAGACAGCATGGGCTTTGAGAGCGTGTTTATGAATTCATGGAGGCTCCGCGAGCACATCCTCGATGATCTTGAAGCAACCACGGGTGGCAGGGTTATCCAGGGCGTTTGCAAGGTCGGCGGTGTCCGGCGGGATATTACCCCGGAGAAACTGGATGAGATGGTCAAAGGGCTCAAAGGAATTGAGCATGAGCTCCAGGATCTCACGAACGTGTTCCTGCATGACAGCTCGATCCAGCACCGGTTGAAAGGTATTGGTGTGCTCAGCAAGGAAGACGCCTATTACCTCGGTGCAGTGGGTCCGACTGCGAGAGGCAGCGGTCTTGCGATTGATATCCGTGAGACCGGCTATGCGGCCTTTGGGAAGATCAATTTCAAACCAGTTGTCGAGTATGACGGGGACTGCTATGCCCGCTGTGCTGTGCGGGCAAAAGAGATGTTCACCTCGATCGATATCATCGAGCAGTGCGCAAAGAAGATCCCCGACGGCACGGTCGATATGAAAGTGACCGGAGCACCCGACGGAGAATATTTCTCACGGGCTGAGCAGCCCCGGGGAGAAGTCATCCACTACATCAAGGGCAACGGGAAGAAGAATCTCGTCCGGCACCGGGTAAGGACACCGACGTTTACCAACATCCCCCCGCTTGTCACGCTCTTAAAAGGGTGCGACCTCGCGGATGTGCCGGTGATCGTCCTGACCATTGATCCCTGTATCGGCTGCGCGGAGAGGTGAGGAGAGATGAGCTTTTTCCAGATGACAAAGACGGTGTTAAAAAGCCTCTTTTCCCGCCCGGCAACCCTGATGTACCCGGTAAAACCGGCCAAGAAGACCGATGCTACCCGAGGGCACGTGAAGATCAACCCGGACGGATGCATCACCTGCCGGTCTTGCCAGCGCAAGTGCCCTACCCAGGCGATCTGCGTTGAAGTCAAGGAGAAGACCTGGCAGATTGACCAGATGCGCTGCGTTGTCTGCGCAGTGTGTGTGGATGTCTGCCCCACAAAATGCCTGACCATGGACAACCAGTATCGCCCAGCGATGACTGCCCGGGGCGGTCTTGAGAAATTTACCGTGGCAGGGCCAAAGAAGAAGGAACCGGTAGTGGCCGAGGCTGCAAAGCCGGCAAAAGAATAAGCCCCTCTTTTTTCAAAACAATCGTTTTCACGCGAACGAAAACGTTTCAGGAATCAGCGTCTGCAGGTCAACGACTACCGCCAGTGCGGGTGTCGGGTTCACGTTCATCTGCTTCTGGAACTTGGTCTGGGACTGCCAGGTACCGGCATTGATGCCGAGCACGCCCCGGTAGGTGGTGATACCCTTGATATGGACATGGCCGGTGTGCAGGATCTCGGGCAGTGGATCTATGATCATCCGGTCGACCCTTCCAGCAGCAATCGGGGTCCTGCGCCCGTAGGCTGGTGCCAGGTGGCGGCGCTGGAGCATCTCCTGCATCATCTGCCCGCTCTGATCGTAGGATGCCCCGGGGATCAGTCCAATCATATCATCGATCGATCGCCCGTGATACATCAGTACCCGCACACCTTGCAGGTTGACCATGGCCGGGTTCTCGACCAGAACACAGTTCTCCGGGAATTTCCGTATGAATGCATCCGGTAATACCGGCTGTGGCTCTGCACCGCGGACTACATCGTGGTTGCCCGGGGATATGATGATCTTCATCCGCGAGGGAAGATCGCGCATCATCACACCGAACGCCTCATACTGCTCGTAGATGTTTTTTATGGTCAGTTCATTTTCATGCCCGGGATAAATACCGATACCGTCCACAAGGTCACCGGCAATTAACAGATAAGAATAATCCGAATCCGCAAGCCAGTTGGAGAATCTGCTCCAGCTCTCCGCTAAAAAGGTATCACTGCCTACATGGACATCGGATATGAAGACCGCTTTCCCCGGTGTTTCGCTCTTGAACGGGGTGTTGTCGATCCGGATATCCGGGCGGTAGAGGAGCTCGGCAAAAAAAAGTTTCCCGTCGCTGGAGAGCTTGCCTTTCACGCCAATGACTTCATCGTGGATAATCCGTTCGGCATCGGAAAAGGCCGGGCGATCCTTCCGGAAGAGCACGGGAATATTCGCTGAGGTATCTTCGAGTTCTGCTATCCGGTGCCCGTTGGTGGTGGTCTTGACTTCAGTGACCATCCCGATGATGGTGCACTCTTCCTGACGGTACCGGTTGGACCTCGTCAGCGCCTCTATGGGCATGGTGCTGCACCGGCTCCGGATCATTCCCCCCAGCCGGGCGTAACGGTCGCGGAAATAGTGGAGATAATCACCGGTACCGTTTATGGGCCCGGAGGTTCCGGCAGAGCCACTCACCACTTCCACGCTGGGATCCGTGAGGAACCGGGTCCCGTCCCGGGTCACGGTCATACCAGGGATGTGCTGCGCCGAGACCACGATCGCATGGTCCGGAACTCCTGCGATGATACGTTCTATCAGCTCGGGTTCACCCTGCTCCAGGATATACCGCACCACATCGGGATGTACCTGCAGTCGCGCCTCCAAAAAAGCAAGGGTGATCTGCTGTACATCAAGCATGGATCATATATCGTCCACTGAGAAATTATAGAATCCCATTGCGTCATATCGGGCACGCCCCCTCCCTCTCATTTCGGGGGATTTATTGCCCTCTCCAGCACACCGGTTTACATTGTTGTGATTAAGGACACACCTCATGTATGACGTACTCCAGACCTTTCTTCTCGGGCTGGTGATCGGGCTCACCGGTGCCCTTGCACCCGGGCCCACGCTGGTGGCCACGA
Organism: Methanomicrobiales archaeon; assembly: GCA_025350045.1. Lineage (GTDB taxonomy): Archaea > Halobacteriota > Methanomicrobia > Methanomicrobiales > Methanospirillaceae > Methanoregula. The sequence goes on from JANXYM010000096.1 coordinate 28,330, forward strand.
TCAATGCATCGATTGCCGGTGACTGGAAGATCGGCCCGAAAGTGACCGTGGGTCATATGATCGCCGAGAGTGTCATTTTTCTCTTGATTGTCCTCGGGCTGGCCACACTCGCCCTCCCGTATACCACAATCATTGCCCTGACTGGCGGGACTGCCCTTATCGTATTCGGGGTGCTCACCATCACGGGAAGCCGGAGAGCATCCCTCAATGGCCCGGTAACGGGAACGGTCAGCAACCCGTACCTCGCCGGACTGGTCACCAGTGCGGCAAACCCCTATTTCTGGATCTGGTGGCTGACAATTGGCAGCGCGATGGTGATTGCCGGGCTAACCGGAGGGATTGTCCTTGCAGCAGTCTTCATGGTGGGGCACTGGTGTGCGGATCTCGGGTGGTTCACGCTGGTATCCACCGGTGTTTCGCAGGGAAAGACAATCCTCTCCGACTCTTCTTACCGCAGGATTATGGGCGTATGCGGGATATTTCTCATTCTGTTCGGAGCATATTACCTCTCTATCCTGTGGGTCTGATGATCCGTAGTTAAGACCGGTGCGCTATATTAACAAAAAATCGCATACAGAGTAGCAAGAGATGGCAGACAACAACAAATCCCCGGATATCCGCACGCGGGTCAACCAGTTCCGGACAAGCGATCACTGGGCAGTATCCCTTGCCCGCGATCTGATCTGGGTGGTGGCGGTGGTCGGATGCATTGCGCTCGCTCTTTATTTGATCTGCGGCACCTGGCCTGCAGTGGTCACTATTGAATCTGAGAGTATGGTGTCCAATATGAACGTAGGCGACCTTGTCGTCGTCGTCCAGAAGGACCGGTTCGGCGATCTCCAGACCTGGGATGACGGGAAGCTATCCGGGTACAGGAAGTTTGGTGATTACGGCGATGTGATCATCTACCGCCCGAACGGTGCCACCGATATGTGGGCATCGATCGGTCTTCTCCCGCTTTCGAGGGCGCAGCACCCGATCATCCACCGGGCTATGACGTGGACAGAAGCCGGTCAGCCGGTTCCCTCGTATCTCAACATCTACCGGGGGAAGGTGACCCCCACCGGCTATCTCCCGCTCACGGTCAGCGGTGAAACTGCAAACGGGTACCAGATCCTCTCGGCCGGTACCGGCTCTCCCGCAGCCAATTTCACGCCCGGTACAACCGATCTCATCTTGAGGACCCCGCAGGGCACCTACGTCCTTCCCGTGGATGCCGTAGTCCCGAATTCAGGGTATGTCAGGGCTACCAATACTACAGCAACCCATGGCGGGTATATCACCAAGGGTGACAATAACAACTTCAGTGACCAGGGGTACCTCACGATCCCCGGGACGGGGACGGTTGAGCCCGTGGCAAAGGAGTGGGTTGTCGGCAAGGCCCTCTTCACCGTGCCCTATGTGGGACTACTCCCGCTCCATATCGGGGAAGTGATCATTGTCGTCATCATCATCATGGTGCTCCATGAACTCTATCTGCGCAGGAAAGAGGAAGCGATACCTGCAAAACCGCAGAAAAAAAGCGGAAAGAAACAACGGTGAGGGGAGATGACAATAGCGAACATATCCACTCTGCTGGCCGATGTGCTGGGCGGCCACCGGCTCAACGGGAAGGAAGCAGAACTCCTCCTGAAAACGAAGGGGCACGGGGTCCTCGCAATCACTGCAGCTGCGGATGAGATGCGGGAACGCCGGGTCGGGGACACCGTTACCTATGTACGGAACCAGAACCTGCACGTGACCAACATCTGCAAGAACCTCTGCGGGTTCTGCGGCTTTGGGAGGAAAGCGACGGATGACGGGGCGTACTGCCATGACAAGGCCGGGATCCAGGCACAGGCTGCGCTTGCATACGAGCGGAAGGTGACCGAGATCTGCCTGCTCTCGGGAGTGCATCCGGGTTTCACGCTCGACACATTCATTGACCTGATGCACTGGGTGCATGAGGCAGCGCCCGGTGTCCACATCCACGCGTTCAGCCCGGATGAGGTGGCTCATGCAGCACACCGGGGGAAAATTACAACGCCGGGGGTGCTCGCCCGGCTCAAAGAAGAAGGGCTTGGGACAATACAGGGAACCGCAGCGGAAATTCTCGTGGACTCGGTCCGTGAAGTGATTTGCCCCCGGAAGGTGCCCACCGCAGACTGGGTCCGGATTATCAGAGAGGCACACGGGATCGGCCTGCGGTCAACGGCGACCATCATGTATGGATCGTATGAAACCGCAGCAGACCAGATCGAGCATCTTGGCATCCTGCGGAATATTCAGGACGAGACGCATGGGTTTACCGAGCTGGTCACCCTGCCTTTTGTCCACACCAACACCCCGCTCTACCAGCAGGGGATCGCCCGGGCAGGGCCCACGGGTAGAGAAGATCTCCTGATGATCGCAGTATCCCGGTTATTTCTCGATAACTTCGACAATATCCAGGTTGCCTGGGGGAAAGTCGGGCTCAAGATGACCCAGCTCGCTCTCCTGTCCGGAGCCAATGATCTGGCGGGTACCATGTTCACCGATGATGTGACCGGTGATGCCGGGGCTTCCGGATCGGATTACCTGGATCCGAAGGATATGGAACGAATCGTCACCGATATAGGACGGAAGCTCAGGCAGAGGACAACGCTGTATGAACTTTTATGAGATGAGCTATAAAAACCGGCAAAAACCGGCAAAAAAACGTTTTTAATCTCTTTTTGTTTTTCGATCAGAAGATCAGAGCAGTTCCAGCGCAGCACGGCCCGTCATACCATTCTTGATCCCACGGCCCATGGCAGAGCGGTTTGCCTCTTTGACAATTCCTTTCAGGAGGTCATCGGTATCAACAATCGACGGGCCAATGGATGGTCTCACCTTTGCTGCCGGGTAGCTGAATGAATCGAGCGCTGCGACATCGAACGCGCCGCACCCTATCATTCCCACATCCGTCTTGATAGCGACAAGGTTCGCCGGGCCGAGGGGAATGACAAACCCGACCGCCACCTTTCTGGTCAGTTGAACGTTTTCCTGGTGCATATCTCTCCTGTTATCATGGTTGGCGTGAGGAATAATAATCATGTGGCATGGGAATACGATACAATCACAACTCTCCGGGAGTTCCCGACCGGAAATTGCATGGAGTAAATAATGGATCAATACCTGCGGACCCTGATCAGTGATGTGAAAAGCGGCCATAGGCTGAGTGAAGACGAATGCCTCACGCTGCTTTCCGTTCGCGACCGGCAGGTCTGGGAGATTGCTGCAGCCGCTGACGAGATGCGGGAGCAGCGTGCGGGCACTGCAGTCACGTACGTCCTGAACCAGAACATCAACGTGACCAATCTCTGCGTCAATACCTGCGGTTTCTGCGGTTTCTCCAAGAAACCCGGTAACGAGGGGATCTACTTCCATGACAGGGCAGAGATCCAGAAGAAAGCAGCGCTGGCAAAGTCACGCGGAGTATCTGAGATCTGCACAGTCAGCGGTCTCCACCCGGCTTTCACCGCACAATCCTATATCGATGTCTACCGGTGGATACACGAGGCGGCACCGGGAGTTCATCTCCACGCGAGCAATCCGATGGAAATCGCCTATGCGGCAGGACGCAGCGGGATGAGCACCCGGGACGTAATGCTTGCCATGAAAGAGGCCGGGCTTGGATCGATGTGCGGGACGGCAGCGGAGATCCTGGTTGATTCCGTGCGGGATACGATCTGCCGCGAGAAGATCCCGACTGCAGAATGGGTGCGCATCATCAAAGAGGCGCACGGGCTGGGTATCCGCACAACTGCCACCATCATGTACGGTCACTGCGAGACGGATGCCGATCGGGTTCGTCACCTTGCGATCCTGCGGGAGATACAGGATACTACGCATGGGTTTACCGAATTTGTACCGCTCTCGTTCATCCACATGAATACCCCCATCTACCGTGACGGTATCGCGCGTGCGGGAGCGACCGGAAGAGAGGATCTCCTGATGGTTGCTGTCGCACGCCTGTTCCTGGATAACTTCACCAACATCCAGGTCTCGTGGGTGAAAGAGGGTATCAAGATGGCCCAGCTGAGTCTCATCGCCGGGGCCAATGATCTCGGCGGGACCATGTTTGAAGAAAGCATCTCCAAAGGTGCAGGTGCAGTCAATACCGATTATCTCGATCCCAAAGAGATGCAGCGCGTGGCAGAGGATGTGGGCAGACCGCTCCGGCGTCGTTCAACGCTGTATGAATTACTGTAGCACGCAGGTCGGGAAATCTCGATTTTTAAAAAACACGGGGTCACCATGCGAAGACACGATCGCGAGATTACCGATCGCACTGAAATTGAATTGATTCTCGCCAAAGCGACGGTGTGCAGGCTCGGGTGCGATGATAACGGCACCCCCTATATCGTACCGGTATCGTTCGGTTACCGGGAGGATGTGATCTATATTCATTCCGCTCCGAATGGCCGGAAGATCACCCTGCTAAAAAAGAACCCGGCGTGTTGCATTGAAGTCGATGAATGCCTTTCAGTTGTGCGCAATGAAAAACCCTGCAACTGGGGGATGCACTACCGGAGTGTCATCTGCACGGGAATCGCGCATTTCATTACAGAAACTAAGGAGAAACGGGAAGCACTGAACTGCATCATGCAGCATTATGGTGCAGAGTCACATCCTTTCTCAGAAGAAGAACTCTGGGGTGTCTGTGTTATGAGGATTGAGATAACTGAAATGACCGGTAAAAAGTGCGGGTGCTGATTTCGTCAGTGATGATTACGCTTGACCAGACGAACGATTTTATCCCCAATCTTTTGTGCTTTCTCCACTGCTTCCTTATCGGCGAGCACTTCCCCCTCGTGATACCCGTCGCCCTTGACCGAGCCCAGTGATGAGAACTCATGGGTGCTTAAGAATCCCTCCAGCGTCTGGATCGTCCGGCTTGCACCTTTATTTGCCTGGACCGCTACAGCGATACCCTTTCTGCCTGCCAGTTTGCGGTCGTGGTAGAGGGAATACGTGCGGTCGATGAAGTTTTTCAGATGACCGCAGACATCGTAGTAATAAGTAGGGGAACCGATCACAAGGACGTCGCAGTCCAGAATCTTCCTGGCAATACTATCCCAGTCATCGTTCTCGATCACGCACCACTTCTTCTCTTTGCATTTCTCACAGCCCAGACAGGGGTGGATCTTCTTTCCTGCAAGCGAGACAAACTCGGTCTTGATCCCCGCACCGTGACAGCGTTCGAGGATGACGTTCACCAGATCAGCGGTGTTGCCATCCTTGCGCATGCTCCCCGAAATCCCCAGCACTTTCATATGGTATCCTTCGCGCCCGGGTTCATGATAGTTTTGGTGGCTGGTGTGAGCCCGAGGTGCCGGAACGCAGAGAGAATCTCATCCTGCGGATCTGCCTGCCGGTAAAAAAGGTGGGATCTGCAGGTGCAGTCACTGCACCCGAATTTCAGGATACCTCCATCACCCAATTCGCTGGCAAGCCGGCATTCCAGACGATCGTTCGTGACTGCATAGACCGCATACACGAGAGAAAAGCAAGACGATGTGTGGAGATAATCCACATGCCATTTCGGGCGCTTGTCGCGCTGTGCGGCAAGGCTGATGTGGCGTTCGAGCCGTTTCAAGCCCCCGCTGCCCAGCGCGGAGCCGACATAGCAGTGCCAGCCCGGCCGGAACGCGATCTCACCGAGTGCACCGACCTGACCCGTGCAACCGGGATTTTTAAAAACGAGACAATAGATTCCCTTATCCATAACCGCTCTTGATAAGACTCAGTGCTGCTGCTATGTGGCGGCTCCCGCCCTCTTCCACCGGCTCCCCATGACCCGGGAAGAGGCCCTCGACATCCAGCTGGGCAAGACGTTCGAGCGACCGGGTGAGTTCCGCCCGGCTGCCGCCCATGAAATCATAGCGCCCGAACGCGCCATCGGTAAATACCGTATCGCCACTGATGAGGATGCCCTCTTTCTCGCAGAACAGGCAGATGCTTCCCGGGGTGTGGCCGGGTGTATGGATGACAGTAAAATCGCCAATAACATCTCCTTCTTTGAGCTGTATGTCCGGTATAACCCCGGGTGAACGGGCGCCAAAGTGCATGGCGAGGTTCTGTGCTTCGTCCAGCATGCCCCGGGCATCGCTCTTATGGATCGCAACCTTTGCCTTGCACATGTGCGCGATCTCTTTTATGCGGGCGATGTGGTCGAAATGACAGTGGGTGAGGACAATGGTCTCGATCTGCTCCTTGTGGGGTGCGACTGCCATCGGCAAGACCCCGGCATCGACGAGAATATTTCCCACAATATAGGAGTTTGCCCAGACATCACCGTTTGATAGCCACTCGACCTTCATGCACAATAATAAGGACTCCGCACAGATGTTTCTTATGGATTTGCTGGTCCGCAGGAGTTCCCGCGGTGTTCCGGAAGAAGTGGCAGCGGCAGCCCGTATTGAGGGCATGGATCCCGCTCGCATGGCACGACTGGTTGCGGCTGGCAGGATTGTCATCCCCGCTAACCCCAACCGCAGGCACCGGCAGTGTGCGATCGGCGAAGGGTGCACGGTCAAGATCAATATCAATGTCGGGACATCGGGCAGTCGGTGCGATATTGCAATGGAGGAGCTAAAGGCACAGGCCGCGCTCGATAACGGGGCCGATGCCATCATGGATCTCTCGACAGGTGGTGACCTTGTCGCGATCCGGAAGAAGATGCTCGCGCTCGATACCACGGTCGGGACGGTGCCGGTGTACGAAGCGGTGCGCCGGGCCGGCAACGCGGCAGATGTGGACGGCGACCTGCTCTTCAGGGTCATACGGGAGCACTGCCAGCAGGGTGTGGACTTCTTAACGCTCCACTGTGGCGTGAACCGGCAGGCACTCGCGGCGCTCCGAAGCGATCCGCGCCTGATGGGCGTGGTGAGCCGGGGCGGTTCGTTCCACTGCGCGATGATGATGCAGCGCGACGAGGAGAACCCGCTCTATGCCGAATACGATTACCTCCTGGAGATCCTCGCGGAATACGACGTGACGGTCAGCCTCGGGGATGGGATGCGCCCCGGCTGCCTGCAGGATGCCGAGAAGCTTGCCAAGTCAGTCGAGTATATCACGCTCGGCACGCTGGCCAAACAGGCGCACGTAAAGGGGGTCCAGCGGATGATCGAGGGACCGGGCCATATGCCGCTTGACCAGGTGGGCTACAATGTGCGGATGATCAAGGAGATCACCGACCATGCCCCGCTCTACCTGCTCGGACCACTGGTCACCGATATTGCGCCGGGCTATGACCACGTAGTCGCGGCTATCGGGGGAGCAACTGCGTGTCTCAACGGGGCCGACTTCCTCTGCATGGTCTCGCCCAGCGAGCACCTTGCCCTGCCGGACGTTGCGGATATCATCGAGGGGACCCGGGTGGCAAAGATTGCTGCGCATGTCGGCGATACCGTCCGGAAGCACGAGGGCTGGCGGATGGACCGCGAGGTGCAGATGGCGGAGGCCCGGCACGAGCTGGACTGGGATGAGCAGTTCCGGCTTTCGTTATACGGGGATCATGCCCGGAAGATCCATGAGCGGGACGGGGAGACGGAGACCTGCTCGATGTGCGGGGATTTATGTGCGGTCAAGATGGTGAATGAGCTGTTCGGGACTGCACCTAAGGGCAAAGGGAAGAAAACGGGGAAGTGAATTTCCTATCCGTCATCGTTTTATCCACGAATCTCGGAGTCTCATTTCCCTCGAAAAATATGACATCGGACAATTCTATCATCTATACTAAGAGAGATGCATCATCTTGTCCAGGATCAGTCCACCTCAGAATAGGCGGTCGTTTGACGAGATCCGGTAGGACCTCCGGTCACACCTGCCGGAACTCCGGGAACGGTATGGGGTTTCCTACCTTGGGATTTTCGGCTCCTATGTTCGGGGCGAGCAGAAAAAGACAAGCGATGTTGACGTTCTTGTGGAGTTCGACCGCCCGGGAACCCTCCTTGATTTTATCCATCTCCAGAATGATCTTATGGACCTCCTTGGCGTCAAAGTGGACCTTGTTGAAAAGAATGGACTCAAACCGGCGATCAAACCCTATGTACTCGCAGAAGTTGTGCCGGTATGACGAGCCCGAAAGAGAAACGTAGTGCAGGCGAATACCTGTCCGATATGCGGCATGCGATTCATGCCGCCCGCGAATTTTCGCGGGGCGTTTCATTCGAAGAGTTTCAGGATAACCGGGAAAAACAATTTGCTATTATCCACGGCTATTTTTCTGTGAATCTTGAACGTTTATGGAACACTGTTCAGGAAGATTTGCCTCATCTGAAGAGCCGGATATCCGGCCCGTCCCGGGAGGGGGGGTAGGAGCCTGTCCAAACTTTGAGGGGGGGTA
>JANXYM010000033.1 GCA_025350045.1 Methanomicrobiales archaeon
TGCTTGTGGTGGCTGCAACCGCAAGCGGCAAGACGTTCATCGGTGAGATGGCCGGAATGAAGAACTACCTGGAAGGCCGGGGACGGACGCTTTTCTTAGTTCCGCTCGTAGCGCTGGCGAACCAGAAATACGAACGCTTCACTGAACGCTATGCAAAGTTTGCAAAATCCGGCCTGCTCACGGGCACGAGCCGGCTGAACCTTCCCGAGACCCGCAAGGTTGGTGACCGGGACCCCCGGGCCCCTATTATTATCGGGACATACGAAGGGGTGGACAACATGATCCGCTGCGGCCAGAAGATGCAGAATATCGGGACCGTGGTGATCGATGAGGTCCAGATGCTGGAGAATGCCGACCGGGGGCACCGGCTCGACGGGATGATCGCCCGGCTCAAGTATCTCGCCCCGCAGGCCCAGTTCCTCTATCTTTCAGCAACCATCGGCTCGCCCAAGATCCTGGCGAAGAAACTGAACTGCACGCTCGTCCAGTACGCGGACCGCCCTGTAGGGCTGGAGCGGTATCTCCTTTTTACGGAGCGCAAGAACAAGATCCCGATGATCAAGCAGATGACGACCGAGGAGTACAAGCGGACCTCCTCGAAGGGATTCCGGGGCCAGACGATCATCTTCACGAACGCCCGGTCACGGTGCCACACGATTGCTGATTCGCTCGGCATCCGGGCGGCTGCGTACCATGCGGGCTTAAGCTCCGTGGAACGCCGCGACGTGGAGACAAAGTTCTTAACCGGCAAACTCATGGCGGTTGTCACCACGGCAGCGCTCGGCGCCGGGGTGGATTTCCCCGCCTCGCAGGTGATCTTCGATGCGCTTGCTATGGGCCGGGACTGGCTTTCTGTGCAGGAGTTCAACCAGATGGGAGGACGTGCCGGACGGCCCGACTTCCACGACCTTGGGCGTATTGTTATCCTGGCAGAGCCCGGCGGCAGTTACTCGCGGGAGAACCCGGGCACTGAAGAGGAGATCGCCATCAAGCTGCTCAAGGGCGAGATGGAGGAAGTCGCGCCGGTCCACGAGTTCGAGGCGAGCTCGGAGGAGTACGTGGCGAATGCGATCTGCTGCGATGGCGAAGAGGCGGATCTCAACCGCATCAACAGCATGATGGTGGGGAGCATGGAGCCGGTGCTGCCGGAGCTCATTGCGCACAAGTTAGTTGAGAAGCAGGGCACCCGGCTCGTGATGACGCCGCTCGCGAGAGTGATGGCGGAGCATTTCATCGGCATGGAGCGGCTGCTGGAGATTATACGGTTGACGAAGTGCAAGACCGAGCCGCTTGATATCATCGGGGAGCTGGAGTGCGAGGACGTGCACCGGGATAACCGGCCGGAGAAGAAGCAGGGGCCGGGCGGTGGCGGGAAACCCGGGGAGCGGTTACGGGAGCCGGAGAAGCGGGAGCACCCGCAGTCCCCGAGGGGAAAGTATCAGGCCAGCCAGTCTGCGGAAAAGCCGAAGCATGTGCAGTCGGCGGCGACGAAGATGCATGTGGGGCATGAAGTTTCGGTGAAGAAGCAGAAGGTCCGGAGGAAGAGGTAGAGGGATCTTAAAACCATTTATTCAAGGATTCCTGTCCATTACCATTCGAACCCCTCTCTATTCCCAAAGAACCAGAAGGGATGAATCCATATCTTTTAAGTTGCTCAATTTTATTTTTATCATCGTAATCTTTCTTTGAAATTGCCCACGCGAGTAAGTATTTTGGACGTGAACTTGCGACATAAGCAAAACGTGCCGATTCGCCTTTAGCATTTGTTTTATCAAGCCAGTGTTGCCAGTACCCGCTACCGGCATCTCTCCGACCGGAAGCTTGGGGAGATGAAACGAGTAAAATAGCATCATAGGTTCTACCTTTTGCGGAATGTATAGTTGATAATTCAATCGTTCCTTTAAATTGGTGTTTGACAATGTTTATTGTTTTAATGACCGGCAAATCTTTTTCGCCTTTAGGTGAAGTGCTAATTAACTCGTTATCCTCAATTTTTTCTGAAACTAACCATTCATAGTGAGCTTGAATTTTTT
>JANXYM010000035.1 GCA_025350045.1 Methanomicrobiales archaeon
ATGTCGGCTATGGCTTCCGGATTGGTTCTGCATAAATCCAGAAGCTCTTCGCGGTTGACTGCCATCAATTTCTATGAAGAGTTATTAGTATTTTGATCTGCCGGTTTGTTTGTCAGAAGATATCTGAATAGTTACAAAAAATCCATCATATTCCCCGCATGCAAACATCCTGTGTGGATGCCTTCTGCCGGTCGGATTTGCAATCATGTTCTCTGGCGTTGCGATACCCAACGGTTTTTGCAATCTTTTTTTTTTTTGGAAATGTTTTATATGGCAAAAACCCATTCTCCATGAAAGGAGAACCCTATGAAAAAACTGTTGTTACTCTGTTGTGTTGTTGTCTGCCTGTTTCTCGCAGCAGTGCCTCCTGCCAGTGCGATTGGCGGGGACCAGGGATGGATCGAGGTCCGCTGCAATGTGGATGGTGCACGGGTATATTTTGATGGCGTGGAAAAGGGCGTTATCAGCGGGGGCTCCCTCACCGTCCCGGTCTACTCTACCGCTGCCCCGTACCGTTCCTTTACGGTAGAAAAATCCGGTTACATTCCGGACAGCGGGGAACTTTCGATGCCTTCAGCCGGTGAGACAAGGACCGTGTATGCAACCTTAAATCCCGTGTCCCCGACCCCGGTCCCTCCGGTCAATTACGGCTCTGTAGCGGTTGAATCCTCCCCAACAGGAGCTGCGATCTATTTCAATGGCAATTACCGGGGCACGGCACCCATAACCCTCACAGATGTCTGGCCCGGAAGTTACACGATCCAGGCAGAACTCAACGGGTATCGCACGTTCACAACTACCACGTCCGTCTCGCCCGGAACCCGTTCAAATGTCTATTGCTCCCTCTCTCCGATGGACACCTCGGGCTCCCTGTACATCCTTTCTGATCCAACCAGTTCAAAAGTGGTGCTGGACGGCGTGTACCGGGGAACCACTCCTCTCACGCTCAACAACCTTGCATCCGGTACCCACATTGTAGAACTCGACCATGCGGGCTATTATGACTGGAAGTCGACGGTGGATGTTCCGGCTGGCGGCACAAAAACCGTGTCCGGAACGCTCAATCCCCTGCCGGTAAGTAATGTGGGATGGGTGTATGTATCCTCAAGTCCCGGTGGTGCCGCCGTGACCCTCGACGGGACAAATTACGGCCAGACTCCGGCAAGTGGTTCACTCAAACTGAATAATATCGGTACAGGGTCTCATACGGTCACAATCACCCTTGCCGGATATACGCCCTACACAACAACGGTCAATGTGAATGCAAATACCGTGTCGGAAGTCAATGCCCTTCTCCAGTCTACCGGCCCAAAACCCGGGATGGGTGCATTATCTGTCTCCTCGACACCTGCAGGAGCAAACGTGCTTGTGGACAATAATTTCGTGGGCATTACTCCCTTAACCTTACCGGAGATACCCGCAGGAAGCCATGTCGTGACTGTCCGTCTTGGCGGCTACCAGGATTACGAGACAACAATCTCGGTAAATGCCGGTGCGACCAGCACGGTCGCTGCCGGCTTGTCCCCGGTGCTTCCAACGACTCCGCAGAGATCCGGGACACTACCCCTGATGGCATGCGGTGCCCTTCTTGTGCTTGCACTCTTCTCCCTTCGGAAAAACCCGTAAATTTTTTTTAGAGATTCTATCGTTTTTTCCCGGATATCAGGGGGTTTCTGCATATCCCCCGGTCTTCTGGTATCGCTGTTTAGTGATAGTGAAACCTGCGGTCAGGAAACCCCCCTTAAAAAAACGGGGATCCCAGAGAAGTTCCCGCTGGCATACGAGAAAACGTGGTCCTCAAAACAGGTGAGAGGAAAAATGAAACCGGGATCTGCTTCAGAATCGAATTGAGCATTTCTTCTTTCTGGTCCGTAGTACCCAACCGGGTTACTCGCCGGAGTTCTTTCTTTTCTGGATTATCCTTTTCCCGAGGATGATACCACAGACTATGGCAAGACATGCAATTACCAGGCCGTACATGAGTACAGGAGAAACTCCCGATGGTGCCATTTCCCGGGGTGCTACCGGCGGGAGGGAAACCATAATATTAGAAGTCCTGTCCGCAACGATCGTGACTGACTTTGTCACCGGCTGGTACCCGTCTTTTTCGAACAGGAAGGTATGCGTTCCTGCAGGAATACCGTACAATGTCTTCGGGGACTCACCGGCATAGGAACCATCGACAGAAATCCTGACCCCGGAAGGTGATGCGGTCACGTTTGCCATCCCTGTTTTACCGGGTGTTGCTGTACCCGGAGACGGTGCAGTACCTGCGGATGATGGTGCAGGTGCAGATTTTGAGGGATCTGTCACGATGTGGGAGAGTGCCGGGAGAACTGCGGAATTCTCAACCTGCTTTGTATAGGCATCGGGAAACGTGACCGTGATCTTTTCCGGTGAGAAATCTGCAGTTACTACATTGTTAAGCGCAGAGTTTTTCAGGGCAATCTCTGCTTTCTGGAAATTCATGGATGGAGTCCGGTATTCCGTACCCTGTTCCTTCTCCTGCTTGTCTGCAAATTTTTTCAGGAGCATGGTCACTCCTGTCCTGTCCGAAGAGAGAAGGACCGGGGGATCTGCACTGGTAGTAAGACCTTTTCTCAGTTCATCCTCCAGCAGGGACTGGGGGATCGCGTTTTCCAGAAACCCTTCCAGGGTGAATCTGAACACGGCAACTGCATCGCCGTTTTCATCGATTGTAATATCCAGAGAATTTGCCGTGAATGCATGAGCAGGCGCCATACACAGCACGATTATGCACGCGACAGAGAGGATGCGGAGCAGGTTTGTAGTAAAGGTATGCGACATCGTTACAAAATCCCCCGTACGGAACAGTCATATCGGAAAGAATGAACCTATTTTTGGTGCTGATACCCGATATACGTTTTTGGTCTGCGGGGCTTTAAGGTGTTTTTCCCTCATCCTGTAGTATTCATTTTCGGGAAATCAAAAAAATCAAATCATCTTAATATAGGCAACGAGCCCATAAATTTTTACAATAATGCTCGATTCTCTGATAACGGTTATTCTCCATCTTGACCAGAATATGGTCTCGGTTGTCCAGGAATACGGCATGTGGACCTACCTGATCCTGTTCTGTATTATCTTTTTAGAGACCGGTCTTGTCATCATGCCCTTCCTGCCCGGAGATTCCCTGCTCTTTGTCGCAGGTGCGGCGGCAGCCAGCGGGATTATGGATCTCTCTTGGATTTTTATTGCCGTCATCCTTGGTGCTGTGCTTGGAGATACGGTCAATTACTGGATTGGAAATTATATCGGCCTGCATGTATTCCTTGAACGTTTCCCCACGCTGGTGAAAAAAGAGTATATCGATCGTACCTACCTGTTCTATGAAAAATATGGCGGAGCAACCATTTTTGTCGCGCGTTTTGTGCCGCTGGTCCGGACATTTGCCCCTTTCCTTGCCGGTGTCGGGTCTATGTATTACCCCCGTTTCCTGTTCTACAATGTACTGGGTGCTGTGGTATGGACCACCGGGGTTGTCCTGGTCGGATATTATTTCGGTGCATTTACGATAGTAAAAGAGAACATGAGCCTGTTGATCATGGCCGTAATCGCCATGAGTGTCATTACCATCCTGTTCATTCTCTATGGCATGATCTCCGGCTATCTTGAGAAGAGAACAACGGGTGAAACCCGGAAAGAATGAGCTGGTTTTTTTAAAGGCTTATCTCCCCAAAATGCTCTATTGAAACGCACATAAACCGGATAGGGATTAGACAAAAAAAATATGAAAATTCCTGATAATCCGGGAGTTCCTGCGCTTCATGGCGCCTTTGTGCCACGGTAAGGTAAGGTAGTTTAACGGTTTTTTGTTTTTTATCCGCCGCGGGGTGCCCCGTCAGGGACGTTGTCGTTTATCGTATCTGGGGGTGTGGGGCTCTCAACCTCCATCATAATTCCTGGAAGGGATATTTTTCAGGAAAAAAAATTTCCTTGTTGGTTCAGCTCTTACCGATACGAGTATGACCCCCTCTCTCCCCCAATGGGGGAGGCAGCATGCGGGGAGCACCCCCTTGACCCCCATTTTCAACAAGGGTTTATTCCCATGGACCCCTTTTTTGTCCCTATTCCTCTGAGGAGATGTCATTGCGGCCGGGGGATTTCGAGTATGACCTGCAATTGAGCTTCAGGATACAATGCATGATGCATGATTTATCCGGAACAAAAAAAAAATTATTTTTTGTGAACAATCGTTAAGCCTTTGTTGTCAACTTTTGTGCTGATGGTCACGCTCAGGCCAAGGGGCTTGAGGAGTTTATCGAGAGATTTCCGGTCAAGCGCGGTGACAACGGCAATGGAAGGGCCTACCGAGCTCATGCCGACAAACTCAAGGTTCTTCTCCCGCATCTGGCTCATGTAATGATAGATTCCGTAGCTGTGGTGCTCCACTTCAGCCCGCTTGGATCCCCGGAACTCGATCTCCCAGATCACATCGCCAGCTTTTTTCAAGTCATCTTTTTCAAGTGCAGGTACAAGGTCCATTAAGAAAAAATACGCCTTGAGTTCGCGGTCCCGGTAGTCCAGGGTTCGTGCCTTGTTCATCAGGAGATCGAACTCCTGGGTTCCGGCCGAGGAGATATCGGTCGGGGGAATGATGATATGGACATGCTTTCCTTCGGCAAACGGGTGGTGGTACACGAGCGAGAGTTCGTCGCCCATGATTGCCATGCCGCCATAGGTGCTTACTGCCGGACCTACCCCGGTCTCGAATCCAAAGGCTACGTTGCCGTCCGTGGTCTCTTCTACATAGTTATGGCCAATCAGGTGCCGGAGCTGGGTGTTGGTGAGCGGGGAACCCACGGCAACATTCATTGCCGTGGCAACAGCGATGAGGACGGTGCTGGTGGATCCCAGTCCCACGTGCTTCTGCTCATGGTCGGTTGCAGTAATGGCAAATCCGCCGGTATATCCCACTGCTTTTTTGAATACCGCAACAAAGTTGTCGATGATAGGAGCGCGCCCGTAGACGATCGATGTCTCTTTTTTTGTACATTCCACACAAGCGGTGCAGTAACACTGGATGGCAAACCCGATGCCCCCGCCGCCCGGGTGATCCGGGGCAAACCGGTTCATATCCAGCACGGTCAGGTGGATGCGGGCCGGGGCATTGACCGTCACGGTGCCCTGTACCGGTACAAGATTGTACTTCTTCTTCTCAAGACCGAGTGTCTTTAAGATGGTCTTTGGAGCGAATGACTTGAACTCGTACTCCACGAGATCCAGATCCCCCCCCCGGATTTTCATGATCGGCATAGGTAACAGTCCCGTTTGGGGCGATCCGAGAAAAATGCATCGATATCGGTCCTCTTAACTTGTGGACGGGGCAGATCGATGCAGAAATGCGGGGGATATGAAGAGGCAATTGTGATGGTGTTTTTCAGATCCACTTCTTTCTCCGGAAATAGGTGAGCATGCCCAGCACCATGACGGCCATCACAATCAGCACCGAATAATAGCCGAATTCCCAATCAATTTCCGGCATATTCTTAAAATTCATACCGTATAATCCGACAACAAAGGTGAGCGGGATGAAGATGGTTGCAATGAGCGTGAGCACCTTCATGATCTCGTTCATTTTATAACTCAGGCCGGAGAGATAGATGTCGATCATGCCCGATACCATATCCCGGAAGGTCTCAAGGGTATCGATCACCTGTATCGAGTGGTCATAGACATCGCGCAGGTATATTCTGGTCGATTCTTTGATAAGCGCGGATTCCGACCGTTCAAGGTTATTGATCATCTCGCGGAGCGGCCAGACCGATTTTCTCAGAAATATCATATCTTTTTTCAGGTGATTGATCTTCTGGAGGGAGTCCTGGGTCGGGTTTGTTACCAGTTCCTCTTCCAGGTCTTCTACCTGTTCCTCGAGTTTTTCCATAACGCTGAAATAATTGTCAACTATGGCATCGATAAGCGCGTAGGCAAGGTAATCCGGGCCAAACTTCCTGATCCTCCCGTCTTTTCGTATCCTTTCGCGCACGGGGTCAAAAATATCCCCGATATCTTCCTGGAACGAGATTAAGAAATTTTTCCCTATGACCATACTGATATGCTCGATTTTGATCTTCTTCTCCCTGGGGAGGTACGTGAGCATCTTTAACGTCAGGTAGATATACTGGTCCAGGTCCTCCATCTTCGGGCGCTGGCCGGTGTTGAAAATATCCTCAAGAATGAGCGGGTGGATGACAAAGCACTTCCCGAGATCCTCGATGATTTTTGGGTTTCCCAGGCCGTCAACATTGATCCAGGTCACGGTTTCCGTGTCCCTGAAAGGGAAACAGTCGCTGATCAGGTCAACCTTTTTTTCCTGGAAGTGGGTGTCATCATAATCGATTACCGTGATCAGGACCTGCGGGTCAGCGGGTGAACCATCCGGATGAAGAGTAGCCGGTAACGGTTCTTTCCGTTTCAGGAAGGTATGATGGTGGCGTGACATGAGAGTCCGTATTTATTGTAGTGAGATAGGATGACGGGGTGAATAAGAATATCGTAAAAAAAATTATTTTGCAACCGCACGATCAAAGAAGATGTTTTTTCCGGTTGCAGAGAGGGGAATTGCATAGGCAACTGTACATTCCTTTCCCAGCAGCTTCAGATCTATGGCAGCAGCGCCCCCGGAATACATGATCCGGTTATCAACATTATGTATCTGGGCGGTTTTTACCGCAGACCCGAGGGCAATGCCGAGGTCAGCCATACGTAGTGCGCAGTTGGGCCCGGCAAAAAACGAACTCTTCTTCTTTTGTTTTTTGCATTCCTTTGCCATTTCGGCACAGGTGCTGTACCCGCACGCCCCGCAGTTGACGCCAACGATGGTATCTCCCCGGGCGCCAATCAGGACACATGCATCGCTTGCGTCGATGTTCTTTGCATCCCGCAGGAAAAATCCAATCCCGTGCTCTTCCCCCAGCCCGGCAAGCCGGGTGGCGAGTGTGGTCAATTCCTTTCCGCTCAGCACCCGGATGAGGATCGTGTCCACGCCTTTTCCTTTCGGTGCGGTGCGTGCGGCGAGTGCCATAAGGCCGGCAACGGTTATCACGGCAGTCTTTTCCGGAGACATACGGAACTATTGTGAAGAACAGGGGAAAAAGGTGATTATGCCTGTTGTTGATTTTTGTTTAAAAAAGGGGAAAACCCGTCCATCCAGTCCAATATTGTTATCGTATCTTCCAGGAATGGGATTTTACAGGTCATTTTCCGATGAGGGGGTATTCCATACCTGCCAGCACAGGGCGCCAATGCTGACGAGAATGAACAGGACCATCAGGATTGCACTGAAGATATTCTCTCCTATGAGCAGGTTAATGGGAATCTGCATGCCCATCTTATCGTTTACTATCCCGATACCCAGGGCAACGATGAGAAACAAAATTGAGCCAACGATAAAGCCAAGGATTACTGCTGCTGCAAGACGCAGCATGCCCGGTCTTTCTGCATTTTGTGACATGATGTCAGTTTCACCTGCCAGATATTTAGTAATTGGCAAAAAGATCAATAATTTTTTTAATGCAAGAGGTTTCCCCATCATCCTGCCGGGGTTTTTAAAAAAATTCACGGTTCAGCGGACGGTAATGCACCAGCCGGCATCGGTTGGGAAAAACAAAAAGAATAGAATGAAACATCAGGATTTCATAAAAAAAGGTATTTCCCTGAGGAGCTTTACCGGCACCTGCATCCTTCTTTTATGGTTTACCACACCAAAGTCCCGTGGCCGCTGCTATGAGAAACTGGGCCGTGGCGATGAAACCGCCAAGAATTGCTGTTGCCGTCCGGTGCAGCAATCCGGCTTTTTTTTGCTTTTTTTGACCCATGAACCGTTTTCCTTGCCCGATATTTATTCATGGTGGGTTAATTGAACTGTGTGACGAATAAAAAAAATTGCAGCTCTGTTGAAACCCTTAAGAGAAATATGCAGTCGCTCCTGGAGACTCATTTCACTTAGTGCATTTTGCCCCCGCCGCTTCAGGTATCCCCCAGTACTGCGATAGCCCGCAGAATGTTGATGAACGGGGGGTCAGGGGGATGCTCCCCTTCTCGTTGCCTCCCCCTCTTGGGAAGAGAGGGGGTCACCCTCGTTGTGCCAGGAAGAGAATAAGCAAATAACAGAATTTCTCAAGACTCAAAATTTAAAGTAAAATCCCCTTAAAAGATCCTTATTTTACCGTGGAGGACGGCTGACCTGGAGAGCGACCCCGTCAAATTCGGCAATGATACGCTCTCCTTCATAGACCATCACCCTGAACGTGGAGTACCTGCCATTATCGGCGACACGTTCTGCGACCGCGACAAGCGTACCGGTTGCCGGTGCGATATACTGGATGTGCACGGATACGGCAACCCGGTCGACCGTGCCGCAGTTTGCCGCAATCCCGAATGCCTGGTCCGCAAGGGCAAAGATCGCACCCCCGTGCGCTACATCGTGGGGATTTAAGGTATGGACGCAGTCCATCACGACCCGGGCATACCCGTCATGCGCTTCGGTGATGGTCATGTTGAGCAGCCGGGCAAACGGACTGTCGTTGAACGCAGCGATCCGGCATTGTTCATGCTTTTCTGTGGCATCCGGTTTTTTGGTGTGCTGCATAGCCAGATCCGGTTTTTACATGAGACGGGTAAAAAATTATTTGTACTTCTTCTGGGAATAGGAATATTTCTCCGACTCCCCTCCCCTGGATACGATATACACCCATTCGTAGAGTGACTGCAGGGTGCCAAACTTCTGGTACCGCCGCATGGAAAAGCCCACTTTGAGCCGGTTGTCAAAGTATATCGTTCCTTCATCCTTCATCCTCATGGCAATCTCCAGGTCATCGCCAGCGTCAATGCAGCGGTACATGCCGGCCTTGTTAAATGCGTCTTTCCGGAATGCTGTGTTGCACCCGAGGGTATAGTAGAATGTTTTGCTATAGTAGCCGATGCGGGCAAAGGTGTTGGCAAGGAAGAGGGAGAAATGGTTTCCGATACCCTCCTCAATGGGATAGACCGGCCCAAAGATCTGCACAATGGCGGGATCCTTGAAATCCTCGGCCAGGGTTTTGATCCAGTGCGGCGGAAGAATGCAGTCCGCATCCGTTGTTGCGACAATATCGCCTTTTGCCACTTTGACACCGTCATTGCGGGCCCCCCCCACCTTCTTGCTGGTCTGGGTAAAAACCTTGTCGGCATACTTCTTTGCGATCTCGCAGGTGGCATCCTTTGAACCGCCATCCACAACAATGATCTCGTACTCGGCCCGGGGTATATTCTGGTGCGAGAGTGAGACGAGGCACTGGGCAATATTCTCTTCTTCGTTGAACGTGGGAATGATGACTGATATCATTAAAGGAAATACTCCAGTACCATTTTCACGTTTGCGGATTATAAGCGTGATGTAAAAAGGGAGTCCTTCTGGCTTTTGTGGGTATGAAGATGAACTCCAGGTTTAAAAAAAGCACTCTACCTGACCCGTGCCAGGCTCTCCTGCGAAGCATGAAATGTATCTGCACATTTTCACGGCCTGGTGATTTGTGGGGTTGAGAGGGCATCAGCCCCCCTCTGTATAACATGGTGATTCTCTCCATTATTCACGTAAAAAAAGATACAAAAAAAGTGAGTATCAGCAATCCGTATATCCTGCAACAAAATCCATCACGCTGCGGAGGCAGCCATCCATGTTCAGGTACTCGAATTGCGAGAACCTTCCCACGAGCGGGATCCCGATGGAGGTGCAATAATCCTTTACCCTCGCGACATTTTTCTGGTAATCGAGGTCATAGACCACGTAGGCAAAGGGCTGGCGTTCAACCGAGGTATAGACAACCTGTTCCCGGGTCAGGATGTGCATGGCCTCCAAAGTCGCGATCACCTGTTGGGTGAGTGCTGCATCATCCATGCGGGAGACTTCATCGCCGGGCAGGTGGGTGATCTCGGCCAGCACGGACCCGCATCCCCCGGGGGCCGCATGGGCACTGTAATTGGAGGGAAACGAGATGCGGTTGGTCATGCCAAGCGCAGTCTCCGGGATATAGAGCCACGAGATGTCCGGCACGGCTCCCCGGATCCCGATATTGACGCAGACAATGGCATTGTACCTGAGGGCATCACATGCCGCCTTTACGCTGTCCGGCACCCCGTCAAGCGCAGCAATGAGATGCTGCACCGGCATCGTGGAGATGCACTGTTCTGCCCTGATGACCTCACTGCCATTGCTGATCTCAAAGACGCCCCCGTTCTTCCGGACCGAAGTAACGCGGAACCCGGTCCTGATCCGGCCCTGGATCGGCCGGGCGATTGCTGTTACCACTGCCTCAATTCCCCCGTCGAGGGGATAGGAGAAGACCGACTGGTGGGTGTAGCCTTCCGTGGAGATGCCAATGGCAGATTTGATCACATCCTCAACCGGCGGCCGGGGAATGCGCCCGTCCACCCAGTGCAGGGACATCTTTTCGGTGGGAAATTTCCAGATCTTTTCATTGTACGGGACCATGTAGCATTCGGCAATCCCTTTGCCGAAGGTATAGTAGATCCATTCCCTGAAATTTTCCGGCGCCGGCAGTTCGCCTTTCTCAACGGCCACATGGGTCCTGACAAACTCGTTGATGCAGAAGAAACGGTCTTCCTGCGGGAGGTCAGACAGCCCGTTCTCGAACGGGTATTTCACATACCGGTCCTTATAAAAAATCTTGGTATTCCGGTCATTGCGCTGCTCGTTTCCAAGAACCATCTGCCGCATGAACGCGAGCACTTCTTTGTCCCGCGAGAAGATGATATGCGAACCGCCGGTATCGAACGTGAATCCCTGCTCATTTTTCGAACGGCAGAGCCCGCCACAGGCAGCTTCCGCTTCAAGAACTATCACGTCCCTGCCTTTCTCCTGCAGGAGGCGGGCCAGTGCAAGGCCGGAAAGTCCGCCACCCAGAATTGCAATTGTCACGGAGCTTATGTTGTGAGCCGGAATTTATATTATTGAGGGTAAGAAAGGGAGTACCTTTCCCGCCGTATTTTCATCCCTCCCGTTACTGGGGAACCGGCATGGGAGTGGCCGGTGAATCGCATCTGCCCATAAAGCAGATGAGTCCATTGGGACATGCAGTGTCGCAGGAACCACAATGCCTGGCATGAGTGTTTATGTTAAAACAGCCGTCCGGACAACTGGTCTGGTCTGCAGAACAGGTGACCGTGCAGGTACCCCCGAGGCAGAATTTTCCGGCAGGGCAGGAAATTCCGCAATCCCCGCAGTTGGTATTGTCCGTTAAGAGATCCGTGCAGTTGGCACCACATGCGCGGAGATCGGATGGACAGATAAGGGCAGTTGTTATGGGTGCGGGAGTGCGGCCGGCAGAAGACGTTGTTACCGGAGTGATGGTCAGGACAGGAATAGTGGTATCAGTGCCCGTGAGCGCAGCAGTTGTCCGGGTGAGTGCCGGGGGCATTCCTCCCACCTCTGCGGACAGGAGCACCTGTCCCCCGGCATCCATGGTGCTGCCGTTTTTCAGTATTATACCGTCCTTTACAATTTCCACAACCAGGGGATGGCTGGCTGAACTGTCGAGTTTCCCGGCCGCCAGCTCGATCTTCCCTGCGGCATTGGGGATCTCAAAATACCGTTCTCCGGAATTCTCTGTGGTCTGAAGGGCTCCCGGCATACCGTACGTGGCATTCCAGCTCCCGAGGTACCTGATATGCACCCAGACTCCGGAGGGGGGGACTTTCCAGGGTTCGGTCTCCCGGGGGATGACAAATGTGGCCGGGGGAGTTTCGGTTGTCGGACCCGGGAGCATCTGTGTTGAGGATGGCTGCGTGACACCGGACCGGTTTAGTTCCGGGAGAAAAAGCAGTGTGCCAGCGGCAATGATAAGGATGATAACGATGACTGCGGCAATGGCAAGTTTTCTACCTTTTGTCATGGAGGGTACGGCAGCTTTTGGGTAATCGGGTGCGGGTACAGTTTCGGGTGAAACAGTTGTTTTGCGATCGGGAATTAAGGATCTTCCGCAACTGGTGCAGAACTGCTTATCCGGATCCACAGGTTTTCCGCATTGCGGACAGAATTTCACGAGAACGACTCCTGCAGAAACATGATTACCCTTTTTTAACCGGTATGGGGGAAAAAGCTTCCCCGTTAAATAGGTCCCGGTGATCGTTTCTTGTATCCTGTGCAGGTTAAAAACGATTCAGAACTACCCGCAGGTCCGGGCCCGGCCGGGCACTTTTTCTATTCTGTCATGAATTCCCGGGAGAACTCCTCCGGGGAAATGTATCGGAGTTTTTTTCCTTATTCCCGGGTATTATCAAAAAGCTAAGCATATGTAAGAATATATCCATGTATTACTATTGCCATGCCAGAAAAAGTGCTCCCCCCTGGAGAAAAAACCGTGGAGAATTCTGCAGAAGGTGAGGATCCTGACCTGGTAGCATATATCGAGAACATACGCAACCGTCGCATGGAGGCTGTACGTTCCGGTGCCTGCGACTTGTATCCGCAGAACCCGGTCAGCAAGCAAGCTTTTCTCCGGCGGGTGGTTTTTCCTGATGGCGTGATCCGCAACCGGGGGTACCGGATCGAATCCGATCGCCCGGTCATCGGGAGCCTGCTGGTGAAGGGCAGAACACTCATCCATGAAGAAGTCTGCCGTTATGTGGATCCGGTAATCAGCAGCCAGGAATCGGTGAACCTGAATGTTGTAGAAAACTTCCGGATGGTCATGGAGATGATCGAACGACTGGAAAAGAGGATGGATGCCCGTGACCCGGGCTCTGGCAGCGCAGCAAAACCTGTCAGTACCGAAACAGCCTCCCGGGCCGGCACACCGGCATTATCCTGGCCCGGGTCTGCCGGCACACCGGTCTCTTCAGAGGCGGTGGATGAACCGGACCTGATCGGGACCATTGCCTGTCATCAGCCATGTACTGACCTGGTCCGGCGCATTGCAGAAAAAAACTCAGCCGGAAGAGTTCCCCGCATCCTGGGAATCGGTCCCGGGCAGGCTCTCCTGTCGGTATACCTCTCGCGGGGGAGCACCTGTGACATCCGGGGTATCGATCATGACCTCAAAAGGGTGGAATCCTGCCGGAAACAGAATGCACGGCTGGGCGGGCATGTCCGGTTTCTTGTCATGGATGTCTTCGATCCTGACCTCTTAAAAGATGGCTGCTTTGATGTAGCCTTTTCTGTAGGATTCCTCCCGCAGTTCGATAACGATGCCATCATTGCGCTCGTACAGCAGCAGCTTTCCGTAGCGAAAGCGGTGGTCCTCTCGGTACCGTCTGAACATCAGCGCGAGACTACCCTTCCGGGCGAACGAATGCGCACTCCTGATGACTGGAAACGGATCCTCTCTGACGGCAACTTCTCTGTTGAATCACTCGCGTATTACTGCAATGGTAAGCATATTGCCGCAGTGATCATCGGCAAATCCTGAGGAGCCCGGGAGATGATCATCGGAATCGATCTGCTGCCATTAAAAACCGGTTCTTACCAGAGAGGTATTGGAAATTATTCTGCTGAGCTGGTACGGGCTCTCCTGCGGCTGGACCCGGTCAACCAGTACCATCTTTTCAATGTGCCTTTGGCCCTGCAACACCTGTTCTCCGGGTGCAATGTCACCCGGTATGAAGAGAAAGCCTCAGGAGATGCGCTCAGTACCCTGGATGCATTTCTCATTCTCAACTACTTTGAACTTTTTGAAGAAATCCCGTACCTTCCCTGCGAGATCCCCTGCCGGAGTTTCCTTCTTGTCCACGATTTAATCGGGGTGATCTTCTGGGAAAAAACCCTGGTGGTAAAGGAACGGCGATTGGAATACTTCTCGCGTTTAATCCATGTCCGGAATTTTGATCTAATCTTCGCAAATTCAAAATCCACGATGAGGAACGTTACACACCTGCTCGACATTCCCCGTAAAAAAACCCGGGTAGTGTATGCCGGCCTGGATGAAGGCTACCTTCAGCCTGCATCCGGTGAGACTGCTCTCGGGAAAGTGCGGGAGCGGTATGCAATAAAGAAATCCTATATCCTGAGTATCCTCTCCATAAATTTCCATAAAAATATTTCCGGTCTTTTTGAGGCATTCAGTATTCTTCCCCCGGAACTCAGGAACAACCTGTGCCTTGTTCTCGTATGCCGCATGAGCCGGGAGGAAGAGCTCACCCTGCGCAGCATCTGGGCTGAACGTGCCCTGCCGGATCAGGATCTGGTACTCACACATTACGTGGAGATCCAGGACCTGATCCCGTTGTATGATGGCGCCTCGCTCTTCTGTTTCCCCACCCTGTACGAAGGCTTCGGGCTTCCCATACTAGAAGCAATGGCCCGTTGCTGCCCGGTCGTTACCTCCACTATCTCGGCCTCTGCTGAAATTGCCGGTAATGCAGCAGTGCTGGTCGATCCCTATGACCCAAAGGCCATTGCTGCAGGAATCCGTTCCGTGCTTGAGGATGACGGGCTCAGAGAACACCTGGTCCGGGCCGGGAAGATCCGGTGCAGTATATTCCGCTGGGAATGCGTGGCCCGGCGGGTACTGGCAGAGATCGAACACCCCGCATGAGCAAACCTTTCACACGCAGGTACTATCCCCCGTTTTTTGACGTATTTCTGTCTTTCTCATCCGGCAACAGTAATTTCCCCGCTTTATCGTGGTAAGAGTGCTGACGGCAATGACATTCCCCCGTATCATTTCTGGATAGCCGGCGGGTACCAAGGTCCCTTTCACTATCCTGCTGATACATTTTTGGCAATAAGAGGATTATATGAAGACGACCCATATGAGTGATACGGGAGATCGGTTGTGAGTATCCGGAAATTGAACCTCGGTTGCGGGACAGATATCCGGGAAGGATGGATTAACCTGGATTGTGCCCGGTTACCCGGTGTGGATATTGTTCATGATCTCAATGAGGCAACTCTTCCTTTTAAAAGCGATATATTTGATGAAATTGTCTGCGATGATATCCTTGAGCATATTTTCCGGTACGATCGGGTTCTTCGGGAATTGCACAGGATACTCAAACCCGGTGGTTGCCTGACTATCCGTGTACCCCATTTCAGTTCCTTTGCTGCATTTACCGATCCCACGCATGTACGATTTTTCGCGGTACGGACATTCGATTTCTTTGTGCGGGGAAATCCACGATCCTATTATTATGATTTTTCTTTTTCTTCCATGGAAAAACGCAGGATTATTTTTAACAAAGACCGTTTTAAGGTTCACCGGATCCTTGAACACCTGGTCAATGCAAGCGCCCAAACCCAGGAATGGTATGATGAAAGGGTCAGGCTGTTTCCTGCCCTCAATATCGAAGTGGTGCTGATTAAATAACGGGGATTTAAAAAAAAAACGTGCCTGTTTTATTTCTCAATCCCCGGGTAACCGGGCTCATTGCCTCCGGACAGACTACAGCCATTCCCCCCGGGCAATAGATGTACCATTATCGAATCAACAAAAATTGTGCAAAATAGTTTTTACTCTTCCGACTCAATAATTCAGCAGAGTGCAATGAAAGGCCTCAAAGCTTTTATCGCAAACCATCTCGGTGCGTTTATCTCCATGGACTGCCTGGAATTTTTAGTCCACCTGAAACGGGCAGAGGAAACAACTTTTTTATTCAATGAAGTGACCCTGGATTACTTCTTTAATTCCTATAATAATTTCCGGCTGACAGAACGCACAATCGAAATTCCCATTACCGGCTGTTTTCTGAAAAAATATTCCCCGGAAGAAATCCTGGAAATTGGGAATGTGTCCAGCTATTATTATGACTATTTCAGGGAATTATTCAAAAGACCGATAGAAATCGTGGACAAGTATGAAAAAGGGTTCAATGTTACCAATACCGATATCTGTAATTATTCCCCCCATAAAAAATTTGATCTCATCTTTTCGATCTCAACTTTTGAACATATGGATGAAGACCGGAAAAACCCGGATGAGCCCTCTTTTTTGCCGGAAACCTGCTGCACGATAGAGAACATGAAGTATGTTATTGAAAACCTGCTCAAACCCGGGTGCCCTTTTATCCTTACCATTCCTCTCGGGCAGAACCCCGTATTCGATCGCAGATTTACAGCAGGGGAACTTGCAAAAATTCCCTGCACCTCAATGAATATATTTCTGTTCAGGAGGATACGGGAATTACAGTGGGTGCAGGTACCTATGGAAGGTACCAGGATTCCCAAAACCCCAGAAACCCTGCATGACACGGCATTTCGCGGGGCAGACAGTGTATTAATCATCGAAATTGTGGCGCTGGAATAACCTTACTGTTCCGGTCTCTCCGGTTTGTCCTCTAAGACCTCATCACCGCAACCGGTACCGGGCCAAACCGTTATCAGCGGAAAGCGCAAAATTTACCTCAACCGGAGCAGAACGTGCGGGTACTCCTGATCAGTCATCCATTTCCCTGGATTACCGGGGGGTTTAAAAGGAGTTACGAAGTGCTGCGGAGATCCCGGGAGCCCGGCTGCGAGATCACGCTGGTGCTCTCGCCGGCCATGGCCCTGGATCTTGTCCATGATGTTCTAAAAGAGCAAAAAGATCCTGATGTTGTATACGCTGTTTTCCGGGAATTGCAGGAAGAGGGTATCAGGATCCATCCGGGGAGCCTGCGGTTTATCGATGACCTTTTCTCCCATGGATCCAAAGAAACCGCGAGTGCCCGCAGGACATTTATCTCGCTTATCGCCCCTGTTATACCAGCCCATATCGGAATGAACCGGCTGCTCTTACGGTACCTGCGGAACTATCTTACGGACCCCGGCTCCTACGACCTCATCTACTCCCACCACGAATGCCTTGATACGGTCATGCTGGCAGAGCGTCTTTCAGACCAGCTCCGGATTCCCTTTATCATCCTGCTCCATAACGAACCCTTCCCGCCGTTACGCAGGATCCCGAAACTCCGGCCGTTATTGTCATTGAGGGATATTGGTGCACTGGTCCCTGCGCTGAACGTGAATCTCTCGGTCCGGTATATCTATCACCGGATTATTACCTCTTCCCGCTTCCGCAAATTTCTCGCCATCTCTCCTGCGCCCCTGGTGATTGCCGGCTTAACATCGGCTCCGCATACGATCCTTAACCCTGCCAATGCCCTCAACGACGGCCTGCTGCCGGAATCCGGAAGAACCCGGCAGGAAAAAGGAAATTATGCCCTCTGTGCATCCCGGTTTGCTGATGAAAAAGGCATCTTCGAGCTCCCGCATATCTGGAAAACAATCCATGAAGAGATGCCGGACATGAAGCTGATCGTGTACGGGAATGCACCCGAAGAAGCAGTAAAAAAATTCCGGGATCTCGTCCATCATTTTTCCCTTGAGGATTCCATCTCTGTGCAGGGATATCTGCCCGACGACCGGGAATTTTACGCTATGGTTTCCCGGGCAAGGGTGCTGATTCACCCTTCCCACTCGGATGGTTTTTCGATGATCATTTTAGAAAGCCTGGCTCTCGGGACTCCCGTAGTTGCCTATAACCTGCCTGCATTTACCCACCTCTACAAGGATTTCCCGGCTGTCGAACTGGTGCAGGAATGGGACCGGCCGGCACTCAGTCAGGCTGCACTACGGATCCTGAAAAACAAAGACAGGTATGCCGGGCATTTAGAAACCCTCCCGCTGCAGGAATTTATCCACCATCATAGTTCATGGGAACGGGTTGCCCGGCATGAACTTGACGTCCTGATGTCATCGTAATTGCAGGAAAAAACCTGCAGCGCCACTTTAGGATAGTGACGATACGGCTGTTCTTACCTTTTCGCACGTTTGCAATGCATGTATCCTGAACTGTTTCAATACCGTACCATACCCTTAGAGACAAAAGTCCTCCGGTTCAGAGCCACTACGCGGCATTTCAGGGCAGGAAGGTGGTATCCGTCACTTCGACCGCTCCGGAAGTGCCTTTCCCGGGAAAAGGGAGGAGGAAAAAAGGGATCAGGGGATGTTTTCCCCCTGGGCTGCCTCCCCCTCATCCCCCGTGAGGAAGTGGCACGAATGAGTGAAAGACAGAATCCCTGGAGTGCGTTTAAAAAAGAGAATTCCCTGGTAAGAATGAAGAAATCTCCGGTCGGGTTGGTAAAAAAAAATTAATCTTTCGAGAAATACCAGCCGGTCTGGGTCTCGTCAAGCACCTTTTCTGCGGTCTTTCTGGTGAGCAGGCTGACAATTACCATCGCAAGGATGGCAATCACAAATGCATAGAACGAGAAGTGCATGGGTATCTTTGCAAAATCAATGCCCATGGCAACGGTCTTGAAATAGTTCAGGAATCCGACAACCAGCGATGAGACCAGTCCCAGCGACATGGCGGCAAGCGCACCTTGCCGGGTTGCACCGCGCCAGTAGAGGCCTGCAAGGAGCGGGACGGCAAAGGTTGCGAGCATGACGCCGATCCCCATCCAGATGAGGCTTGCCAGCATCTCGGGCGGGCTGATGGCAAGGAGCATGGTGCCAAAGGCCGAGAGCACGACCACAATTTTCGAGAGCAGGAGCACGGATTTGTCATCTGCATCGGGTTTCAAGACTTTCTTGTAGATGTCCCACGAGAACATGGCGCCGATCGTCAGCATCAGCCGGTCGGTCGTGGACATGACTGCTGCGAGCACGATCACGGCAAAGACTGCCCAGAATGCCATGATAGGCAGGGCATACTGGATCCCGTAGAGGATGACAAAATCCCCGGCATTCGGGACATTGGGGAGGGTGAACACCCCTTCCTTGACCATGGTGAGCCCGGCAAAGCCGGTAAACTTCAAGAGGAACATGGTTGCCAGGTAAATGAGGAAGGCAATAAGGGGAGCCCATTTGAAGTACTTGACATCCTTGATTGCCAGCACATTGTTGATGACGTGCGGGGCGCAGGCGAGCCCGACCATCAGGAGAATGGCAAACGAGAAGATGTAGGGTATGGCAAATGCCCCGCTCGGCATCCAGGGCTGGACGAGACTCGGGTTGACCGATGCCACGAATTCATTGACATGGGTAAACCCGCCGGCATAGAAGATGATGATGGGCGCCATGATGAGCACGCCCACGATCAGGATGATGGACTGGATGAGGGATGCCCAGGCAACTGCATAGAGGCCGCCAATCGCGGTATAGGCCATGGTCACGATAGTGGCGATCAGCAGGGCCAGCCAGAGCGGGATCTGGAAGAGCCAGATGAGCACGATGGCAATCGCGGTATACTGGCCGACAAGGTAGATCAATGAAACGATGATACCGGCCACAGCCGCAAGCGTCCGGAGCGCAGTCGGGCTCTCGTACCGGTGGGCGAGATAATCCTGCACGGTCACATACCCGGCCGTTTTTGCCACATTATGGAGCTTTACGCCAAAGAAGATGATACAAAACGCGATCGAGAGCGGGACAAAGATCTGCTCCCACATGGTGGGCCAGCCCATCTTATACCCGAGGCCCGAGACCCCGAGCAGCGACATGCCCGAGCAGACCGTGCCAATCATCAGGAGGATGAACATCCAGAACCCGAGCGATCGCCCGGCAACAAGATAATCCTCGGTGCTCTTGATCTTGGTCGAAGCCCAGAACCCGATCCCGAGCATGGCAACGAAGTAGAGGCCAACTACGGCAACGGTAATAATATCTGCCATGTTAGTCATGCCCCTTAAACGTAATTCCCCAGTAAACAAGCGCTGCTATGGCGATGATGGTGACAACACCAAAGACCATGATTGTGATATCCGGTAATCCGAACATAGTACCATGTTAGATTGTAGCATGCTAACATATAACACGATCGAAAATGTCCGGGGTTGCATCGGGTCTGAACGATATTGTCCAATCCCTGCGGGTATGACGCAACATCCCCGGGTTTCCGGATGCCCGGGGTTTTGGTAAAAAAATCCCTGCTGTACCGGTCGATCGTTTCAGGAAACCTCCTCATTTTTTCCCGGAGAGATAATCCCCGGACCGGACGAGTTTATTTATCATGCGAACGTGTAATCTCCCTACCAGGTACCAGCATGCACGCGATCTGTCCGCACTGCGGCAAGGAATCGGCAGAGGAGTCCCCGCGTTTCTGCAGCAACTGCGGTGCCCGGATGGATGGAAGCGTTCCGCCCGGGTTTCCGGGTGCTCCTGCCCCGGCAAAGGAACTGAAAAATACCCAGGTTGCCGGCTTCTGCTCCTCCGTACTTCCCGGTCTCGGGCAGGTCTATAATGGCGAGACCGTAAAGGGCTTTGTCCTCTTTCTTCTTGCCATTGCAGGGTTCTGCCTCTTCCTCCTTCCCGGCTTTCTCGTCTGGTTTTATTCCCTGTACGATGCCTATGCCGTGGCAGGAAAGATGAATAGCGGAGAGATGGAATTCCAAAAAACCCATACGCTTCACCTGGTCCTGTTCATCGTGTTTGCGATCCTGGTGATCGCTTTCGTGCTCGTGTTCATCATTACGCTTCTCATAACGAGCCTGACCCCCCGGCTGGGGATCATCGGCACCGGTAATTACGACTGGATGTTCAACAAGAGCTTTACCCTTACATAAAACCGGGCTCAGATCCGACGGCTGCCATGAGAGTGACCCCCTCTCCCCAAAGAGGGGGAGGCAACGCAAAGGGGGAGCATCCCCCTGACCTCGTTTAAGCGGAATTTTCACTAACCTTCTGCGGCCCTGTCCTTTATGGGGGGATGCCTGAAGCGGCGGGGACGGAGGCATCAGATGCCGCAGCCCCCAGGAGCGGTCTGTGATAAAAACCGATGATTTCACCAGACCTGAAAAAAACGAATGGGGTGAATTCATCGGGATTTCCGGCTGCCGGAATAATAAATCTCCTGTTACCGCCGGTTTTTCTGCGGACGGATGATCCCCTCGATCTCCCGCCGGATCATCTCCTCCGGGGTCCGGCTGAAGACCTCGAAGTCCGCCTCGGCCTGGGCGAGTTCCCGGGCGCGTTTTTCAACTGCGGGGCGGAGCGTAATCCGTTTCTTTATGATATCTTCCTGTATCCTGCGCAATGCCTGTGTGCCCTGCACCAGTTCCCGCTCCACGGGCTTTATCTGCGGCTGGTATTTCCGGATGAGGGTCTGGAGATCTGACTGCTCTATGCCCCGGGAGGGATCGAAGAGGAAATTTCTCTCCATCTTCTCCCGCCACGCGAGGAGTTCGTTTGCCAGGGTGTTGTCGAGCTGGGGAACGCCCGATAACCGGTCCTGCGTGAAGTCGGCAGCCGTCCGGATCCCGGCGTACTTCAGGGTATCCCTGAGCCCGGGCGTGAGCCGGGGTACGGTGCAGGTGTCTATACTGCAGCGCTCGAGAAAGGTCCTCTGCTGGCGCTCCTTTCGCATGCGTTCCAGAAAGAGGAGACCGGCCCGGTACTCCCGGTCAATGCTCTCGTATTTCCATTTGAGCTCCCGCAGCTGGTTCTGCCGGGCACGGAATGCTGTATCACCTGCCTCTTGTGTCCATTTCCGGTTCCCGAGCTCCCAGAGGTACCGGGCACTGTCAAGGGCCTTGCGCCTCCTTCTCTTCTCTTCTGCCGCATCTCCCGGGTACAGGAAGAGGACCGCAACGAGTATCCCTGCCAGGAGGAAGATGAAATAATCAGTCAGGATCTCCCCGAGTGCCAGCACCGTGCAGATGGCGATGATGACCATACCCGCGACCTGCCGGATGCTCCGGTAGTCAAGGGATCGTTCGAAATCCTTTGCAAGGGCAACCCGGTGGGGGATGAAATGTCCGGGGCTGATTTGCGGGACCGGCCCGGGCGACGCGATCGCTTCCACCTTCTGCCACTCGCGCCGGAGATCGATCTTTGAGATCTGGTCTGCGCTTAAGAACAACAGGAGACCGGAGTTCTCCTCAAGCCGGCACCACGGGCATGCAGCAAGTCCCGAATAGTAGCTGTGCACGGAGTCTGCGCTGCACTGCCGGATTCTCGTCTCCAGGGCCTCGAGTGCATTCCACCAGTCCCCGGCAGAGGGGCGGCTGCCGTCCTGTGCCCCCGTTTCAGAGAATGCCCGCTCGAAGAACGCGGCCACCTCGCCGGGAACGACCGAGAGCCCCACGGAGTTTGGCGGGGGGGCAATGGATTTGAGGGGGGAGTTTTTGCCATAGGCAAACCGGAATTCGGCAATTGCCTTTTCGATGGGCATGTCCTCTTTTCCTGCATAAACGCCGGAGTAGGGATGCCGGCCAAAGAAGAGCAGCTGGAAGATCAGGATCGAAAGCCCGAAATTGTCATGGTTTGGCGTCCGCTCCATCCGGAAATGTTTCGAGTTCTGGATCTCGGGCGGGGTGAACTGGGCCACGCCCACTTCGCAGTAGTAGAGCCGGTCGCCCGAACGGACCTGGAACGAGTCACAGTCGATCAGCCGGACACAGGCTGTTTTGTTGACGAGAATGTTCCCCTCGTTCACATCCCCGATCACGTACCCGAACTTGTGCAGCACAAAGAATGCGGCAGCCAGGTTTTTTGATGTGCGCACCAGGAAGCGCCAGTCCGCATGGGGGAAGTGCTCTTTCCGGTGCGTGGGCCCGTACACCTTGTGCACGGGTTCGTAATCGCTGATCTTCGGCATCAGGAAACCTATGACCGGCCCGCCTTGCCGGGCATGGAGCACATCGGTGGGCCAGGCCGAGATGCTCTGGAGCTCCTCATTGCATCCCCGGGCCATCAGGAGCAGTTTCTCCTGCTTCTGCAGATCGAGCGGCTTGTGGTAGATCTTGGCAACACTGTTCCCGTGCGGGGGAACGATCTCGTACACATCTCCTTCGCCACCGCTCCCGATCTTCCTGCCGAGGTGGATCCGGGTGCCGGTACTGTCAAAGAACGGCCTTAAGGGAACGGATGCCATAGATCAACCCGGGATGCG
This sequence comes from Methanomicrobiales archaeon, assembly GCA_025350045.1. GTDB lineage: Archaea > Halobacteriota > Methanomicrobia > Methanomicrobiales > Methanospirillaceae > Methanoregula. The sequence continues at coordinate 22,827 of JANXYM010000035.1, forward strand.
CACCGCAAGCACGAGCGTCTTGTCGTCATCGCTGCGTGTACTGATATCCTCGCGAGAGAGGAACTCTTCGAGCCGTGCGGAGAACTCAGAAAATCCGTTCTCCGGGTGCTCCTGCAGGGCTGAGAAGAGCGGCAGGAAAAACCCGGCATGGGCCTTTTTTAAGGCAAACGAGAGGACCAGGTTCTGCAGCCCGTCCGTGAAGAGGGCGATCTGGTCCGGTGAGTCCTCGTGGAGAATGTGCAGGTGGTCGAGGTACTGATCGTCGGTGATGAAATACGTGGTATTGGCGTACTCTCCCTGTTCCGGCCAGAAGATAGTCTGGTATTCTGCACCCGTACCGGTCACGATAGCGCCATCGCCCACCTGGAAGAAGATCGCCCCTTCTTTTCCGGCAACCGAGCCCAGGATCGTGCAGGCATACTCCCGCAGCCGCTTCCCGTTTTCACCAGCTTCTGCGCTGACTGCTTCCCGGGCTGCCGTGATCCAGCCCTTCACCGCCTCGTCCGTGATTCCCGGCAGGCCACCTGCCTCCTGCACCGATTCTGCTATCTTCGTATAGAGCGTTCCGCAGGCAATATCGGCCCCCCGTCCCCCGTCCGTGGTGCTGCCTGCGCCGTCAGCAGCAATCCCGATAAAAAATTCATTGTCGGATATCCGGACCGTACCGGCCCGGCACGCGTCCTGGCCGTCCTCACCCCGCCCGGTGTGGGCCCTTCCGGTTACCGATGCGCAGCTGTACTTCCATCTCATATCTCACTCCAGCCGATGGGAGGAGCGAGCTGGATCCGGTCGCCGGGATTGGACCGGGAGGCGGATTTCATGGAATTGGAGAGCCACTGGAAGAATTCCCGGAATTTCAGGCCCTGGAGTTTGACCGGGTCCCGCACCGAGATCTGCCGGAGGATCTTCATGTCTGCCTTTGCTACACCAATGGCAAAGAAGGCAAAGGATTTGGCCTCCTCGCCTTCGCGGACCATGGCTGCTGCCGCCTGCCAGTTGTCGGTGGGAGCCCCGTCTGTTATTAAGAAGATCCAGGGCCGGTAGAACGAGATCCCGTTGGCCCGGTACTGCTCTTTCCGGGTTTTGATGAGTTCGATCCCTTTCCTTATCGCCTCGCCCATGGGCGTGTCGCCAACTGCTTCGAGTTCGGGGTCGAAGAAGCATTCTGCGGTATTGAACTCCGAGATGATCCGGACCGGGCCAAACGAGAGGAGGGCGACTTCTACCCGTTTTATCGCGAGCGAGTCGTTCTGCAGCTCGTTATAGAATTCCCGGATGCCGGCATTCAGTTCGGCAATAGGCTGGCCCGCCATGGATCCTGAGGTATCGAGCAATAAGAGGCAGGGGCACCGCGGTTCAGGGTTCTCTGCAAAGGTCACTGCCCCGAGGGGCTGCTGATCGGGGAGCATATAGGGGGTATTGTCACTCATCGGTTTCACCGCAAAATGTCGGTAGTAACACTATCGGCTGTAATGGTACTTAGCGTTCTTCTGTCTTAAATTAAATTTTTTCCCTCTCGGGCGGCATGGTCAATTGTCCGGCTCCGGGCTCTGTTGAAACGCACATGAACACAGAGTTCGCACCCGAAGCATGAAAATCGTATTTTACTTTTGTTCCCCCGTATCAGGGCCTCTCTTTAGGCAAAGCGGTTTCTTTGCATTTTTCTTTTACGTCATTGATCCGCTGCGGGAGCGCCCCCGACGGGGCTTCCTGTGCGGCGGTTTAGGCTCCTTTCTTTTAAACCGATTTGCCCAGCGAGGCCCCGACGAGGCGGCCGAGCGACCCCCGAAGGGGGTGGGTTGGCTCTTAAAATACTGAGATAAATATTGTAATGATTTTCATGCTTTGGGTTTGAACTTCCGTTCATGCCCGGTTCAACAGAAGCGTTTGTTTTTGTACACCCCGTTCCGGGGCAAATTTAAGGGTATTGCCTTCCTGTCACAGCCATTATACGCAGGCAGGAGAGAGGATTAGGAAAGAGTTCTCCGGTGACTTCATGAGCGATCTCATTGTTCTTTTGGCAGCTCTTGCGTTTGCCATATTTCTCATCTTCCGCGAGCAGAAGTTTGCAGCCATTGCCGGCTGGGCGTGTATGGTGCTCAATCTCTGGTCGGAGCTGCCGGCATTTCTCCAGGAAGGCAATTTCCTGTACCCGGCGCTGGTCCTGCTCTCCCTGCCCTTTCTTGCCATTACGGCAGACCGTCTTTTCCATTCGGATCCGGCCGTGCTCCAGCTCTCGCGGACTGCTGCAATAGCCACGCTCATCTATGTCCCGTTCGCCCTGATTCCGCCACTCCGCGACGTATTGATCTCCTTTGTCGCAGGGCTGGCATTCTGGCTTATCACGGCTCTCGGCCACCACCCTTACCGGGTGGCGTGGGACGTGTTTGCCGAGAACGTCTTTTCCAACCAGATCATTCTCGGGTGCACGGGCATTACGGCAATTGCCCTCATGCTCGGCATTGCCTGGGGGGCAAAGCCTCTCTCCCGGCAGCAGGCCGTGCGCTCGTTCCTGCTCGTGGTCTTTCCCATTGCCGTACTGAACCTGCTGCGGGTGGTCGCAGTTTTCATTGCAGTATCCGACCAGTGGTTTGCCCGGTTTCCTGATCCCACGGGTACCGGCGATGCAAACTTCTTCTGGGCCCATAATGTGATAGCAGAAGGCTTAGCCATCCTCTTCCTGCTGGCTCTCGCGTGGGGACTGGTCCGGATCATCCCGGGGCTTGCGGTATTCTTCAGAAATGTACTGCTGATGTACTACCACCGGTGTTGCCTGCCCTTCACCCGGCTCCAAAAGAGCCTTTTCCCGTGACCCGTAACGTGTCCTGGAAGAGGAACAATTCCCGATCGAACGGGTGTTCTCTCCCTTCACCTTCCCGGCAGGTACCCCGTATCACAGGGGCGGATGAAAGGGTACTTTAGCAATATCCGTTTTTCACTGCCGTAAAAACCGCATTGCTCCCGCCGGCATGCGCGGGGTTTTCCGGAAACCAGGAAACCCGTGGTTTCACTCCTGTCGTGACAATACCTGAAGCAAAAAAAAGAGAGATAATTAACCGCAAACGCACTCAGAAGCGGGGCTTCCGGTGTTTCGGGAGGCAGTCCCTGCAGTAGACGGGCCTTCCCTCAGTTGGTTTGAACGGTACTTCGCATTCTTTTCCGCAGTCTGAACAGACTACTTTTGTCATTTCACGGGGACCGAAGTCGCGGGGACCGCGGTTTCCACCAAAATTTGATTCTCCATACATAATGATTACTCAAACAGTCTGATTATAAACTGTGCTATGTAACATGTGCCCTGAGTATAAGAGCCTCTGCATTGGGAACCCCGGTTCTGATACCCCGGAAAAATGACGGAGGGGCAGCCGGCACCCTTTTTTTGGAATAAAAAAAGACGATCAGGTCTCTCCGGTGATTTTTGCCGTGGTGCGGATCGATAACCATCCGATCACGATGAGCGAAAGACCTGCGGATACGAACGTGCCGATGACCGGTAAGACCGGGTTATCTGCAAAGAAGAGCTCCCGGAGCGGATAGATCATGAATGCGATGGCAAAGAGGAGTGCACCGGCAAGGATCTCCCGGTATGCGGGTAACGAGTGATTCAGGCCCATGACCAGGAAAGATCCGCAGGCAAAGAAGTAGGCGAGCGTGATTATGGAAGATGCGTTGATGCCGGTGATAACCATCACGCCCGCCGGGATGATGAGGCAGACGGCAAGGATCGCGACCAGGAGATACCCCGGGACCTGTTTCCGGGGCAGGCCGCTCCTGAATGCCCGGGACAGGAGCAGGAATGATGCGATCATTCCCAGGTCGATGATGCTGGGAAAGACAAGAGCCCTCTGGCCCGTGAGGACGACGGCGTACCACGCGATGTTCGAGCATCCCCAGAGCCCAAATCCCCCGGCGGCATAGAGAAAACCTTCTTCCCCCCCGCTCCGGCGCCACGCGTACAGGAACGCGAGTGCTCCTGCTATTGCCGCGATGATCTGGAGATAGTTGCTGATCGCAAGAAAGACCTTGTCGGGAAGAAGGAGGATCACCAGGGCGAGAACAACTGCTCCTCCCCCTATCGCCCAGAAGAACCCGGTGATCAGGTTCAGGGCCGGGCCGTCAGGGCACACGGCCGGTGTTACCGGAGTATTCATCATACGGGTATTTCCTGTGCAATCCGCAAAAAAGATTGTGAAATTTCCCTGGGGGGGTGCCGGGAATAAAAAAAGAGGAAGCAGGCCGGTATCTATCCTGTCTCCACGTCGGGAACCGGAGTAGTGCTGCCTCTGCCCATACCGGGGCCGGGAGAAAAAGGGGAAAAACCGTTCCTGTCCTTTTTTAAATTTCCCCGGTTCTGTTGAACATGCATATGAACAGGAGTTCGCACCCGGAGCATGAATATTCCTGGTACTGCGACGGTTCCCCGCCCAGGGCCTCTTAGTGGCACGGCGGGGCACGGTGTTTTAGCATTTTTTCGTCACCGAACCCCCGCGGAGGCGGAGTTTATCGTATCCGGGGGTATGGGGGTGACAACATCCATCACAAATCATGAAATGTATACTTTTCATGAGAACCCCATCGGTGAACTAATCAAACGTTCCCGGGGACTCCGGCAATCGTGCAGATCTGGCATCCTCCTGGTGCAATGAACTCCAGAAATATTGCGGGAAAATCAAAAAAAGGGGGTCAGGGAGTGCTCCCTTTGTGCAGCTTCTCCCTTTGAGGGAGAGAGGGAGTCACCATCCCCCCTGGTGTAAGAGAATAATTTAACCTTTGAGAAAAAGAGGATTTCAACTGAGCCGTTTTTCCCCACTTTCTCCGCATGCTCCGGGAAAAACCGGCCCGGCAGCACCGTATGGCTACGGGCCGTGCCTGAACTGGAACTCGGGCGCTTTCCGGAACTCGCCGAAATAATTTCCCCTGAGATCGTTTTCCCTCTCCCGGAGCTGGTGCGGGAGAACGGTTCTTTCAACACAGCTAAACGAGAACTTCAGCTCCCTTCCCTCCCATGCCTTCTCACTGAGCTCCTGCAGCCGGCCTGCACACTGCCCGGACTGGCCGATCATGCAGATCTCGTCTGAAACGGCATCGAGCAGGAGATACAGGCCCGGGCCTGCGGGAACCGTTTTGAGGGTTTCTGGTGCCAGTATGGCATGAGGGCTCCACACCAGTCCCATCCAGCCCGGTGCCCCGGGCGTTCCGGTCGCCGTCAGCGGGGACTGGCTCGCACCTGCGGCGGGATTGTCCTTCTGGCCTTCTGCGAGTTTACCGCCCCGCAGGTGCTCTTTTCTTGTGGTGGACTTCCGGTAGCGCGGGTGGAAGCGGCCGAAGTTGCAGGCCGGCGATCCGCCGCTCTCCTGCCGGTAGCGGTACAGGAGATAACTCTCCATGATCCGCCGGCTGCTGAGGGAGGCGTCGAGCGGGGTGGCCGAGCACTCGTATTCGCAGGCATCTGCATCCTGCCAGGCACAGAGGGCCGGGGCTTCGGCATGCGGATCGCTCCAGGGCATCAGGTTGCGCCCCCTGAGCTCCATGCGGAGGTCCTGCAGGCGCTGGTGGAGCGCCCGTTTCGTTTCGCCGATGTACATGAGCTCGTCCCTGCCCGCAGCCCGGATGCGGTAGAGCCCGGGCTCTTTTGGGATCTGCCGGAATTCTTTTTTGTCTGCGGAGAATGGGATCCACGGGGTCCAGGGAAGGGTGGCCCAGTTTTCTGAGAAGTATTCCCATTTCGGGAGTTCTGCGGTGAGCTGGTCGGGGTCGGGTGCCATAGCGTAAGTAGGTGATTTGGCCGGGTGGGAGATTAAGGATTGGGGGGAGGGAGAGTTCGTTACGGATCTCGTTTTTATAAAAAAACCCGGGCACGCTAAAAAAAATCATCTTCCTCGTGAAAAAAATCGTAACCTGTGTTATTATTTCCGCATCAGGAATCGCACGCTTTTCCGGCCTTTGAAATGCAGGTCCCCGGTCACGACGACAAGATCGTTCTCTTCTGCAGTTGCCAGGATCAGCCGGTCTGCCATACCGCCTCCGAATTCAGCCCGGGTATACAAACCCGCACGCAGTGCTATAGCTTTGTCAACCGGGATGATGCTGCTCAAAGCGTACATTGCATCAATGGCTCTTCGTGCGTCAGCTGCCGTGAGTCTCCGTCTGAATACATTTGCCACCTCCGCAATAGTAATAATAGACGTGTACGTGGTATCCGCACTTTCGACCAGATCGATGAGCCCGGGATCCGGTGCATCGAAATACTCTATCCAGGCCCAGGTGTCAAGCAGGTGAGCGATACGGATCATCCTCCTCATCACGCTCGAAGGGTCCGATGCCGGCAAATGCTCCCGCACTCGAGGGAATGCTGTTCTTCCATTGCCGGAACAGGAACCTGATGGCATCGTTATATGTCCTGACATCAGGCTGGCTCTGTTTGATAATATCGAGTTTCCCCTTTGCATCCGCGTCAAGCTGGACGGGGTTTCTGGGAGCCGCAACTACCGGTTTTTTGGGACGCTCCTTTCGTATCCCCGCAGGATGTTGTGCAGCTTTTTGTTTTGAAATTGCCATACAGTATACAGTATGGTGTAAGTATAAATCAGTTTCCCGGCTTTTCTGCTGACGCTGGCATTGTGCCAATTCTGGTGGGAAAGTGAGGGGATTTGATGCTGTCAACCGAGGTTTATTTCGCCACAGCCAGCGTGTAATCCTATACATTACCCATGGTTGATCTCTGCATTTTCTTTACATTAGTAATGTACAAAAATATATTTGTGCCATTGCGGGGAGGACCAATGAAAGGGAGCGAACCAAAAGCATTGCCGGGCGACACGATTGTCATTTGTACATAATTGCTGCCTGCACACGAATCAAAAAAATACGCACTATCCCTGAACCTTCATCAGAGGACATCCATGATTTTTTTGACACATGTTTCAAAATCATCGTGTGAACAGTCGATCGTTATATCGGCATACTGTTCATACAGGGGAATCCTCTGGGTGTACATAGCGAAGAGACCCTGGCCCGCAACCAGCACAATTCCCCGCGTAGTGATGTTCCTGAGTCTTTTTTCCATCTTCTCAAAGGAGATCTTCATGTAGAGGACAATCCCTTCGGATTTCAGGTGTTCCATTGCCCGCCCGCTGAACACAACACTGCCCCCGGTCGCAATAACCGTATGGTGACACCGGATGGACATGATCGTCGTCTCCTCGATCTTTCTGAACCCATCGGGCCCATCCGTGTCAATAATTTCCTGCAAAAGCCTCCCGGTCGTTTCCTGAATCACGATATCGGTATCGATAAACTTCATTCCCCGGATTTTTGCGAGGATCACACCCACGGTGCTCTTGCCTGCGCCGGGCATGCCAATGAGGATGATGTTTTTCACAAAGGGGATCCCCGATTTTGTTTTACGGCTGTGTGTATATCAAATGTCCGGGGAGATCATGCCGGAATCGTTACGTCTCCCTTATACGCGCTAACAGATCTCTTGTGATGACAGAATACCTGTCCCCAACGGAAGTTGTACTCCTGGATTCCTGCCGTGTTGCATGAAAACCTGGTTCCCTGCTCCAGACGCTATCCCAGGCACATCCGATTGAGTCGTGAATAGCCGGAACCGAATATTCGATCGGTCCCCAGGGAAACGGCGCGGGAATATTCTTCTGCCTCTGCAGGGCCCGGGTTATACAGGTGTCCATTGGAAGCACAAGCCAGATTACCCATACCGGGATTGTGGAGCATAGAAGGTTTTTCCGGACTTCATCTACGTGGATTCCTCCTCCGGAAAATTCCAGAATTGCCGGTGTGGAGCTGCCGCATATCTCAAGAAAGTGGTCCCAGGCGCAATCCTCTCCGGAGATTGTACCGTCTCCATAACGGATCCGGCATTCATCAATCGATGCGTACGGGAAACCGGTATCCCGTACCAGGAGTTCTGCAAGAGTTGTCTTTCCGGATCCCAGCGTCCCGATTAGCAGGATTTTCCAGGGGCTGATTGCGAGTCTCTTCATGTTAGAAAAATCAAGCGGGTCCATATCGGTTCCTGTTACCAGATGGGTATACCGTTTGGATAATGGATGCCTTGACCCGGTAATTCCGGTAATCAGATATGATCTGTTTTCCTGCCGGCCGGTTGAGATGCTTTACTCTTGTAATGTTTCTGGATTCCTGCCTTGGCCTTGTGATCGAGTGCGATGGTATCATTCTCGTTTTCCTGATCCATGGTATCGACAAGCGCTGTATTGTTACCATTCGCCGGTCTGATCGCAGCATCCGAAGGGTACCGTGTCACGTCCCGGTATTCGACGAGCCATTTCCAGACCGGCAGCACCCGTATGACTGCGGTACCGAGCGAAATCGCCTCCTCCTGGTGATACGTGAGGATCATACCCTCATCCAGATTATGCGTAGTCATCGCTCCGGCAAGGCCGCCGATTTCCCGGTCCCGGTTCTCCCGCGTGAGTTCATAACAGACCTGGATCGCCCCGGTAATCTTCCCCTTCTCTTCCATGATAAAATCGCATTCTTTGGGATTCTTAAAGAAATATACGGATTTTCCCCTGCGCAGGAGCTCAATGAGCACGAGATTTTCCAGTATCCTGCCTTTGTCATCCGAAAACCGGAATGCGACGGCATTTCTCATGCCCGTGTCGATGCAATAGAGTTTCTTCTCGTTGACGTACTGTTTTTTTAAGGAAAAATCGTACCGGAAGATCTCGAAGATAAGGTACGCTTCTTCTAAAAAACCGACATAATCCCGGACCGATGCAACACTCTTGAACCCCAGCGTGTTTTTTAAGGCATTGTAGGTTGCCGCGTTTGCCGTATTGGTAAAGAGGTAGTGGGCAAGGTGCCGGAACCCCTTAACCTCCCGTATCTTAAACCGGCTGATGATGTCCCGGTACAGGATGTCATCGTAGCACCGCTTGAGATATTCTGTATCCCCGTATTTCAGGAATTCGGGAAAGCCCCCGCCAGCGAGATACCGGTCGAACTCTGCGAGGATGGCGGCTTTCTTCTTTTCTGTGATGCGGTCCTTGTCAATCGACCTGAACTCAAGGCATTCCCGGAATGAGAACGGGTAGAGAGTAATCTTGGTATACCGCCCGGTAAGGTGAGTCCCGAGTTCCGCAGAGAGGAGATTGGCATTGGAACCCGTGAGGAAGATTTTGTATCCCTCATCATGGATCCTGCGGATGAACCGCTCCCAGCCCGGGACATTCTGGATCTCATCGATAAAGAGGATCTTGATTCCCGGAGAGGTCTTTTCGAATACGAGCATCAGGGAGGGAAAATCTGACACGGAAAAGTCCATGAGCCGGTCATCATCGAAATTGATGTACAGGAAATCGCTGTATTGCGCTGACACCTGCCGCATGAGCGTTGACTTGCCGCAACGCCGTATCCCGGTGATCACGACAATCGCATCGGTCTTTATGAAGCGTTCGGTTGCGATCTCCCGGGGTATACCGGGATCCCGGGAAAGGAACGAATCTTTCTGGGTGAGTACCAGTTCTTCGAGTTGAGGGGCCAGGATCATATACATTACCAATGTATGCTTTATGCATTTTATTTACATTACTAATGTATAAAAATTTGTATGCGGCGTGATTGGGAGGATCTGTACTGGAGCGAAATGAGGTCCACGGGTCCGGCCTTTTTCGGGGATTTGACGCTTCAATAGGGGCTTTTGCCCCGAGCCTGCGTTAGCCTGCCGGGACTCTTTAAAAAAAAGACTATTGCCCGGTTCCCCGCTCGATAATCCGGAGATAATCGCTAAAAAGATATTTCTTGTACCTTTTTTTACCGGTAATCTCCCGGAGAATCTCGAGTTTTTCGAACTGGTTCACCAGATCATAGGCCGGCTGGTGACTGATACCAAGTGCTGAACTGATATCCGCAACAGTGACTACCGGTTTTTTGAACAGGAGGTCGAGAAGCCGGACTGCATTGAGCCCCCCGGCATTATTTTTCATGAGGGTATCAACAAGTCGTTCCTTTAAGGAGATGATCTCCCGTGCATTGGCCAGGGCTTCATTGGATACTTCAATGATGCCACGAAGGAAAAATTTCAGCCAGGATTCCCAGTTCCCCTCGATTCGGATTTCCTGGAGAAGAGAGTAATATTCTTCCCGGTGAGTTTTTAAATATATACTTAGGTAGAGGAGAGGGCGGGCGAGAATGCCTTTCTGGCAGAGATAAAATGTGATGAATAACCGCCCCATCCGGCCATTCCCGTCAATGAACGGGTGAATTGTCTCGAACTGTGCGTGAACGAGTCCGATCTTGATCAAGGGGGGTATCCTGTCATCAGCGATAATAAACGATTCAAGGTCTGCTAATAATGCCGGCACTTTTTCCGGAGGTGGAGGAACGAACGTTGCCGAATGCAGGTGCGAGCCAACCGGTCCGATCCAGTTCTGGACTGTGCGGATCTTTCCGGGCTCCTTTTTGCCGCCCCGTGTTCCTTTAAGGAGGATGCGATGGATCTCCTGCAGGATCTCAACGGAAAAGATCTCGCGGCTTGTGTGTTTTAGTCCCTCATCCATTGCCCGGATATAGTTGATGACTTCTTTAACTTCATTGATGTCATCTGCAGGAACCATATCTGCTTCAAACTCGAGTACTCCCTGGAGCGAGGCCTGCGTACCTTCAATCTGGGAACTGAGCAGTGCCTCTTTTTTCACGTACATTGCAACGAAAAGATCCGCATTGGGCAGAACGGTTGTCATGCCGTCGAGTCGGGCGAGGGCCCGGTCCGCTTCTGATAAAAGGTGATGAAGTTCGTCATCAAAATGGAGCGGTGGATCCGGGGGGAGGGATTTGGGGATATATGCATGGTATCCTCCTTTCTGTCGTACCGTAACACCCATCCGGCTTTCCATCATAATTCTTCGTCTCCAGAAAATGGTTCGGGATTTCGCTTCTAATTCTGGACAGCCAGAGTTACACGCGATTATGTTGTTTAAGTCTGTTTATCCAGAATAAGGTTGTGGTGATGTGGGCCGGTACAGGGAATGGCAGTGTGGGGATTTGACAACAAATGACACCCTGGTACACAAAGCATGTGTCCTTTTTTCCTTTCCGGAATGCAAACAGAGGAGCGTGAAAAAATAATCAGGATATTTTACCCCATCGATCGAGTCAATAATGTTGTATCTATCGAGGCAATAAATCACAAGGATGAATGTTAGATTCCTTAAGTCTTTTGCAACATCTTCAAAGTCACGGGATTTGACATTCTTTGCTTTTCCCTTTTTGATCTGTGCCATGACATCCCGATCCGCAAAGGACTTCGATAGTGCGGTTCATGGAATCATATCCATCTTTGGATATGGTCACCAATTCGGGTTCATGCCTGCCAGGAACGAGTTCTTTATTCATTTCTACACAAGTGAATTCTCATTTTTCAGATAATAAACAATGAGGCAGCTCTCATTTGAAACCGGAGAAATGGGTAAGAATTATTTTGCATTTCCGAAATCCAGCCCCGTAGGTGGAGGGCAGGGCTGCAGAGTATGTCCTGGTGAAAAAGAATCCCGACATTAGCCCGACATTCTCTATTAATTTGAAGATATGTGCAGTTCTTGAGATCGCTCTTTTTAACTATTCTCAATTTACAAGAAGAAAAATCCGGATTTCAGGGCAAAAAAGTGGGAAATGTGGGGATTTGACGCTTCAATAGGGGCTGATGCCCCAGCCGCGTGGGCTTCCCCCGGAAGCGGATGACCGGGAATGAATCAAAAAACCGGAGTGTCAGATTTTTTAAAACCGGTTCTTCAGTCTCGCCACATCCGCTGGTAAATCCAGCACATGCATCTTCCGGTGGCAGTTCGGGCAGAGGAAAACGGTATTCTCCATCACATTCTCTCCTCCCCGGGAGAGCCACTGGATGTGATGGGTTTCCAGGTAGGGTTCCCCATTGCTGGTACTGAACGGAGCGGGCTGGTTGCAGAGCTGGCAGATTCCCGGGGATTGTCGTTGTGCATCTGCCGGAACGAGCGGTTCCTGCCGGGGTGCAAACGATGTTCCCTCGTGCATCCTGCGCCCCTGTAACCTATGTGGTGCCCGGGATCCGGGTGCTGCCGGGGAGAATGTGCCGGATTTCCTCCGGGCGAGTTCCTCTTTTGTCTCCTGCAGGTCCCGGTAGTGGAGGGGGGGACGCTTGTGCCCTACAAGTTTCAACGGGAAGATACAGACTTCCCGGATATTCTTTCCACTGTCGGACTGTCGCGACAGGAAGGGCTTGTCCGAGGGTTCCACTTCTCCCATGTAGACATAGTGCCCCGCTTCAAACACCTCAAAGAGGCAGAGGCGGACCCCGTGGGTTTTTGCTTCCACGAGCATTTTGTTCTCCCGCAGCGAGATGCCCTGTTTGCCCCCCAGTCCCCGGCCGGTATAGTGAAAGAAGTTGTTCACCCAGGCGTCCTCGTAGGGGGACCGGGTGTGATCCGATACGATCACGAGACTGCCGGTCTTTGGCGAGTGCCGCATGATCCCCTCGGGACCGCAGTGGAAGATTGCCCGGAGGGTGTCGTTGTCAAGGGTATCGCCGGGCTTGAGCGGCACGGAGAACTCTGCGGGGACCGCTCCTGGTACTGGAGCATCTTCAAACGCCACGTCATAGTGGTGGGAATTGTGCCGGCGGGTGATGTACAGGGACGGGGTGTCGCCGGATTCGCCCCTGTTCGTTTTGAAAAACTCCAGCCACGTGGGATATGCTGCGTGGAGAACTGCGGCAAAGTCTGCTTTCCACATCATCCTCGTTTGTGGGGAGAGGTGACTGGTCTTTTCTATGAAGGCATCAAAACGCTGTTCCCCCAGCCAGAAGACGATTGCTCTTTTTTTACCCGGTTGTAAGTCCCCGATTTCGAAGAATTCCCGGATCTTTTCAGGGATTATGGTTTCGCGGAACAGGAAGAACGGCCGGTCGGTTTTCTTTATTACTACGGGGCCGGGCTCTGCGGACCAGGAGAGGGAGTGGAAGTCTTCTCCGAAGGCTTCTTCTTCGGGAGATGGGGGGACCGGTGTGTGTTCGTGCATGCTTTTTACTTCCAGAAGTTTGGGGTGAAGAGGGGATAAGGATTATTGGTGAGGGTGGGTGGGGATTTATAGAATATATGCATGGCATCCTCCTTTCTGTCATCCTGTGATACCTGTCCGGCTTTCCATCATCATTCTTCTTCTCCGGAATACGCTCCGGGATCCCGGTTATTATTCTGGCCAGCCAGAGTTCCACGCGATTATGATGTTTAAGTCTGGTTATCCCGGATAAGGTCGTAGTGACGGAGGGGTGGCAATGGGGGGATTTGACTTTGTCAACCGGAGCTTACCCGTCCCCCGGCCAGCATGGGCCTGCCCTGAAAAAATACCCGTTTTTCGTCGGGAAACGCAGGTATCGACCAGCAACCATTTAACAGTATATATCTTTCTTTTATTATTACCATGCTCCGCGATTTCTGTATACCCATGACGATGAAGATCATGGCGCTTGACCGCTCGCTGTACGATGCAGAGTACCTGGCTGCCATCATCGTGATCGAATACCTGCTGGTTTACACGATTATGGGATACCGGTTCCCGGCCAGCGAACCTGAGGAGGATTTCTGCTTCCCTTTCGCCCCTGCCGGTATTCTTCCCGGAACAAAAGAGATCACGGGTTGTGCACCTTTCTATGGTGAAGCCCGGAATCGTGCATCCGCTCTACTGCTGCCGGCCTGACGGGGTTGCCGGTCGCGGCCGGGATGCCGGGGGACCGGGCCTAATACTGTACTTCAGCTCTTCCCTTTTGTGATACTGTCCCTGACCGGCAGGCATCTGAATCTTTCGATGAGCGAACAAGCGCTCTCACACGCTAAAAACAGCTTCCTGAACAAAAAAGACCATTACGAGGTGATTACTATAGAGAATCGGAATTTTCGCGGAACTATCATCCCCATAAAAGACAAGGCATTGTCCGGAACCCGTCCGGTAGTACCCGGGCTGGTGAATACCCCTGCGGGACCGGGTCCGTATATGCGTGAAGGTGCACGGGATCCGGTGACGGCCGGTACCGGACCGGGTCTCCGTCCGGCACTCCGGGATCCGGTGACTGCTGGTCCCGGATCCTCTGCGGATCTGGATCCAGCCCCGGCCTCAGAAAAGGATGAACCCGGCCGCACTGCTGCGCTCTGCACCCGGGTCAGCGACGGGCAGGCACACCTCTCCGGCCGGCTCCGGAAGAAGCGGGTCACATTTGACCGGCGGATAGCAGCATTCCATACAGGGGCATGGTCCTGATGCCCCGGCGCCAGACCGAAAATGAAAGGAATGTCCCGCTCTGGCTCATCCCCCAGGTGATCCTGCAGGGAATCAAAAAATCCGGCGAGGAACTGGAATGGATCCGCGTGAGGAGGACAAATCATCGTTACTATACGGTGAGCATCCGTACCCGGCCCACAAAGCGCGAGTTTTACCGGCGGGACCGGGCTGCTGCCACCGGGAGGCAGGCATGAGCCGGGGGCTGCCATCCAAAAAGGCTCTTGCTGCGGCCGTGCCGGTGGCCCAGGCCCGGGGGCAGGTGATATTTCTCCGGCAGTATCCCGGCACCACCTGCGACTTTCTCATCAGTGAACCGTGCGGGCTGACGGTTGTCAGTGTAAAACGGTCGCTCCGGATTCGTGCTTCCCCCGGTGAGATCTTCCGGCAGTTTTACGAGACGCTGACCGGTATCCGTTCAGCAGAACACCCGCCCGGCATAGCCCGGGAGTTCTGGCTCTGGTCAAAGTATGGTACCATGCGGTTCTTCTGGATCGATGGGGCGGTACTGATCGAGATTGACCGGCAGGGGGTACCGCTGAACCCGCCGGTTTCGGCAACTATTGCGTCACAAAAGGACAACAGGGCAAACCCGGCGGGGAAAAAAGCTGATGAACCACAGGCCGGAAAAAATTCTGCAGAGCCGGAACCCGGGAAAAATAAATTCCCGGAAAAAAATCCGGTTCCGGGTGCCGGTGCGGAACCTCCGGGCGTTTCCGGCCCTGCTCCGGCACCGGGCCCGTCCGGCCTGCGTGAACCGGCCGCTGTCCGGTACCTGCGGAAAAGAGCAAAGGAGCGGCGGGAGGCAAAGGTCCCGCAGGCCGGTCCCGGCCCGGGGGTACCGCCCCCGGGTTGATTTTTTTTACGAGATTTCCGGTGAAATTTCTCGTTCCTGCCAGGATTTCCCTGGTGGTGGAATGAAAGACCTGTTGACCCGGTGCAGGGGTTCTGGTGAGAGCAGAATCCGGTGCCCCGTCGGAGATATCACTTCTCCGTCGTAAGGGATCCTCCATTTTGAGGTGAGTCAATCAAAGCCGATTTCAGGCTCCGTTTGGTACCTCCGGGGGGTTTTGCATACCGCATTCGCAAAAAAGCATCACCCTGTTTTCCGGGGAAGGTGATTTTGGGCCCGGATGGGGGAATTTACGGGTAAACTGTTCCCGGAAATATACCTCTTTAGCTCTCTTTGGGGGGCGGAAAAACAGGGTGCGGCTGGTTTTGGTTGTGGCGGGGGGTTGGTTTGGATCCGGAGGGGTGCTGTCGGGCGGCAAACGGGTGTGCGGGTTTTTACGTCGGAGAAATTATGTGGATTGCTCGTTTAATGCCCGGTTCTCATCCGGCCATTGGTGAGATCAGCTATGTGCAGGACTGCACTTCAGCTCCCTGATGATATCCTTGAAGCGATAGTGATAGCGAATAAGACACGGAAGAAATTATCCGTTTTTTAAAATAAGAGAGATCTTCTTCTGAAGTTGGGGAAGATCCTGTTGTGCGGTACTCCAGACTTCGTCCAGATCAATGCCGAAGTACTGGTGAACGAGAAGATGCCGCATGGCAATGATATCTTTCCAGGGAATTTCCTGGTGCTGCTCCTGGAATTCCGGTGAGATTCCATTTGCCGCTTCTCCAATTACCTGGATATGGTAGAGAACCCATACCTGCAGCAGGTCTGACTGGATGAACTCTTCTTTTGTGGAAGGGAGTTTTTCCCTGATCCGCTGAACTGCTTCATCAATATCAAGGAGCCGTGCACGATCACTTCTCATAAGGGTACTGCTTCCTGGATCACCGAATGACGGATCTGTTCCTTAAGTCCATTCACTGATGCAACATCCACATCGCAACCAAGAAGTTCAGAGAGTTCCCGCTGGAAGGCGGCATGGGTAAGAAGAGATGTGCCTAAAGGAAACCCGACAAGGAAATCGATATCGCTTCCCTCACGGGCTTCGTGACGGGCTACTGAGCCGAAGAGACGGATATCTTTTATGCCGAACCGGGCTGCAAGTACGAAGATCTCATCCCGTTTTGCCGCGATCAATTCGTAGTGATCCATGTTCGTTTCCTGTTACCTGATAGGTATACCGTTTGGATTATTAATGCATTGACCGGGTATTCCTGATATACGACACTTACCTTTCGCATATTGCGGTCACGTCTGTTTTACCTGAATATGATTGAAGGGACCCGGGGATGCGAAAAGACCGAAACGGGCTGGAGCAC
>JANXYM010000047.1 GCA_025350045.1 Methanomicrobiales archaeon
CCGGCCGCTTCCGCCGGGTGATCTCCCCGACAAGGTACATGTCCTCGGGAATCTGCTCACCGTTTTCAAGCATCCGGTCGCGTTTGGCTTTCAGGATCGAGTGCGAACGGAGGTACTCGACGTGGTCTGCCACCTGCCGGAACTTGTTCCTGCGCCCGAATGCGGTAGGGCATTGGGTGAGCGCCTCGATGAACGAGAAGCCCGGGGTTTCGAGACCGACCTTGACCGCCTTTTCCAGCTCCTTCACGTGGTACGAGGTCCAGCGGGAGACATAGTTGGCTCCGGCAGCAGTGGCAAGTTCGCAGAGATCGAACGGGGTCTCGGCACATCCGTAGGGGGTGGTGGACGAAAGACAGCCTTTCGGCGTTGTCGGGCTGCCCTGCCCGCCGGTCATGCCATAGATCTGGTTGTTCATGCAGATGACCGTGAGGTCGATGTTGCGCCGGCAGGCGTGGATGAAGTGGTTGCCGCCAATGGCCGCCATGTCGCCGTCGCCAGTAAAGACGACCACGTTCAGATTCGGGTTTGCCATCTTGACACCGGTGGCAAACGCGATAGCCCGCCCGTGGGTGGTGTGGAGCGAGTCGGTGAGGATGTAGCCGGGGGCCCGCGAGGAGCACCCGATACCGGAGACAAAGACCGTGTCTTCCTTCTTCCAGTCCATCTGCTCGATCGCCGCGAGCGTGCAGTTGATGATCGTTCCGTTCCCGCAGCCGGCACAGAAGATATGCGGGAGCCGGTCCTGCCGGTACCAGTCCTCGTAGCTCATGGGTGTGCCTCCAGGACTGCAATGAGGTCTGCGGGGGTATGGAGTTCGCCACCGATCTTGGGGATGCTGACGACCGGCACCTTTACGTGCCGCTCGATCTCGCGGGCCATCTGGCCGAGGTTCATCTCGGGGATAAAGAACGCTTTGGCGTTTTTGAACTCCGCGAGCGCCTTCTCCGGGAACGGCCAGACCGTGCGGATCCGGAGGAACCCGATGTCCGTGTCTTTCAAATCGTGCATGACCTGCTGGACGGTTCGCACCGGGCCGCCGTAGGCAATGAAGACCCGGCGGGCGCCGGGGTTGATGATATCGTAGTCCGCCATATCGTAGCGGGCGTTCTCGATCTTGTCAACGAGGCGCTGGACAAGGTTCGCATGCAGCTTCGGGTTCGTTGCCGCCGGGTAACCCCGTTCATCGTGGGTGAGCCCGGTGACATGGACATGGTGGCCTTTGCCGAACTGGGGAAAGCCCGGGACGAGGTCCGCAGCTGCTTTGAACGGCAGGGTGCCGGGGACGAGAGGTTTTCGCTCAACCCGTTCAACCTTGTCGGGGACAATGATCTTCTCCCGCATGTGCCCGACCGTCTCGTCTGCCATGAGGAAGACCGGCACGCGGTATTTGTCCGCGAGGTTGAAGGCCGAAACCGTCAGCTCGAACATCTCCTGCACGGTTGCCGGGCAGAGAGCAATGATCGCGATATCGCCGTGGGAGCCGAACCGCACCTGCATCATGTCGCCCTGGGCCGACATCGTGGGCTGGCCGGTGGAGGGGCCGCCCCGCTGGACGTTGATGACCACGCAGGGTGTCTCGGTCATGACGGCATACCCGATGTTCTCCATCATTAAGGAGAAGCCGGGGCCGCTCGTTGCGGTCATGGCCCGGGCGCCGGTCCACGAAGCTCCGATGATCGAGGCCATCGAGGCGATCTCATCCTCCATCTGGATGAAGACCCCGCCTTTCTTGGGGAGCTTGGCTGCCATGTGTTCGGCCACTTCCGTGGAGGGGGTGATGGGGTACCCGCCGAAGAAATTGCATCCGGCTGCGAGTGCCCCCTCAGCACAGGCAGTATTTCCCTGCCAGAATTCAGTGCGTGTCAATATTCAATCGCCACCTTATGGAGTTCGTACGGTTCTTCCTCGGTCCAGTGAATTGCCTGGTCCGGGCAGGTGAGCTGGCAGACCCCGCAGAGCTGCCGGCCATAGAGTTTCTGCAACCGGCAGTTGGTGCAGCGCTCGGGACGGTCCAGTTCCGGCAGGGCAACACCCTTGCGGTTGAGCCGTTTGCCTTCCTTGAAGATCTTGTACGGGCAGACTTTCGTACAGAGATTACAACCCTTACACCGGGTCTCGTCAATGGCGAGTTTCATGGAAAATATCCTAACGTATAATGTATCCGCGGGAATGGAAAAAACCTGTTCTTTATACCTGTCCTGCAAAACGCGGTCATGACTTCCGGTACCGGGCAAATTCCGCGTCTGCATGCTTACTGACTTCCCCGAAGATATCGGAGCCATGCGCATCGATCCCCACGACGAGCGGGAGCCGGTCGAGTTCGATCACCCAGACGGCTTCCGCCATGCCAAGGTCTTCGAAAAAGACCCCCTTCAGGGTCATGCGATCCGCTGCAAGAGCCGCACACCCGCCGGTGAACGCGAGGTACACCCCCCTGCCGTTCAGCTGCTCCCGCACGCGCGTTCCCATGCCGCCTTTCCCGATGAGCCCACGCACACCTTTGTCGAACAGGAACCCCGACAACTCGTTCATCCGGGCCGATGTCGTGGGCCCGGCTGCAATCACCCGCTTGTCCTGGATCACCGGGCCGCAATGGTAGATGACCGCACCCTGCGGATCGAAGGGTATCCCCTCCTTCTGCATCCGGAGGTGTGCCTCATCCCGGGCCGTATAGACGAGACCCGAGAGTTCGACATGATCCCCTGCATGGAGCGCAAGCACTTCCTCACCAAGAGGAGTCCGCAGCTGAACGGGCTTTGCTATCTTCGCACTCATAGCGGCACCTCAACCGTTGCATGCCGGTTCGCCCAGCACTGGATGTTCACCGCAACCGGCAGCGAGGCCGTGTGGCACCCGGCGGTCTTCACCTTGACTGCGAGTGCCGTGAAGTCGCCGCCCAGGCCCATCGGCCCGATGCCGAGCCGGTTCACGGCCGCAAGCATCCCGCGTTCGTACTCCGTCATGGTGTCGAGCGGCTGGAGGAGGGCTTCCTTTGCCATGGCGGCTGCGCCGTCAAAAGTCCCGCCGATGCCGACCCCGATTACGATCGGCGGGCAGGGCCGGGAGCCCGCGAGGAAGACCGTCTCGACTACGAATTTTTCAACCTGGCCCACCTGCGAGGGGAGGAGCATGCCGATGCGGGACATGTTCTCGGCCCCGGCTCCCTTGGGAAAGACCGTGACGGTGAATTTTTCCCCGGGTTTTACGTGGATGGCCGGCATGCCGTGGCCGGTATTGTCATTGGTATTGTGGCGGGTGAGGGGATCCACGACATTTGGCCGGAGGGGTACTTCTTTTGTTGCCTTCCGGACACCCTCGGCTACTGCATCATAGAGTTCCTTTGTCAGCGGAACATCCGGGGGAATGGTGAGGTAAATTACCGGGACACCGGTATCCTGGCACATCGGGACGCCGAGTTTTTCCGCCATGGTGATGTTTTGCAATATATTGTCAAACTCTCCGCGGGCTACCGGGGAGGTCTCGGCGGCAGCGGCCTGTTCGATCACCCGGAGGACATCCGGGGGGAGGCGGATGACGGCACTTTTGTACGCTTCAAAGGTTGCGTCGGCAAGGGCTTCGTGAATACGGGTCTGGTCCGTAGACTTCATTCAATTATACTGATGATCGGGGAGTGATAAATACTGTGGGGGGGTGGGGGGAGGCGATGTGCTTTTGATGCTGTATTCCTGCTCATTGCGTTCTGCTCGGGGGAGATTGCATGTGAGACCTCCTCGAAGGAGTTAACGTCCGGCTTGTGCATTAGCCCGAGGAACTGGCGGGCGTATGTGGGGTATAACTCAACGTACCCCCCCAATGAAAATAGGCTGGATGAGTATTGCCTAGATTTCCCATCCACAATTTACATTATTTTACCGGGAAAAACAAATTATAAAGGAAGATACCAATCGAGAGCGCATCAAATATTATAGGAATCGCGGACAACTTCCAAAAAAATTGAGGAATTGTTTCAATCAATTCCATTTCTTTTAACATCATTTCGCTCTTAACTACGTCTTCATTCGTAGGATCATGCTTAGACTGTATTTCCGCTAATCTTCGTTTAATCTCGTCTGTTCGTTCACATTTTCTTAACTTGATATTTTTATCAAAACTAAAAAGAATGACAATAAAAATGACAATCACAGCAGTGTTTACAGCAATCGAAAGGATCGCAAAAGGAGCCATGAGCATTGGAAGTAATAATTGAACTAATATCTGAGGGGTTCGATAGTTTTCAATCAAGGTGTTTATAGCGTTATAATTAAGGAAAAACGGAAAAACGATCGATGAAAAAATGTACAGACCTAATGAATATTTCCAAAATCTTTTGAAATCTTCGATCTTTTGAGTTGTTTCCCAAGGATCGAGCCTTAATAGCATTTTTGTCGATATCAAGGTTAAATAATCCAAAGCGTCGAGAAGCACGAAGAGAATAGTTGTCAATAGTAAGCTGAAACAGAAAAAGAATAGAAATAATCCCGGTTCAATGATGACAAAGTTGACCAATCCCGGTAAATCCCGAATAAAGAAATTCTGGGGGGACAGAATCATCGATGCCCCAAAAAGGATTACGGCCAATAGCAATCCAATTTTTAAAATTTTTCTCGTATCCTTTTGTTTTAAATTTGATGGATTTGAAAACATTTTTTTAAATTCGACAAAATCCCGGCTTTTTTTATAGTTTTCATTAAGAACAAGCGGCATATTTTCTATATCCAGAAATTTATCAAACTCCTTTGAGAATTCAGCAAGATAACGAATTAATAAAAATTCCGATGCCAAAACGAGGTAGATCGAGATCCCCAAAAAAAGTGATCGTGTGAACATGGTGGTGATCAGGGCAATTATGAGAAAATAGTTAAAACCCAAAAATATTTTCCAGTTCGAGAATGTTTCAAAGACGGGTCTCTGCATTATAGAGGTTAAGAAATTAGGATTGAGCTCATTAGGCTTCCTTGCAGAATGCGGATTTGATTCCGTAACTTCCCTTATGCCGAATGGGAGCAAGGCAATAGCAAATTCTCTGCAACAACTTGAACATTTGATATTTACGAGATATTGTTGTTTTCCGAATGATCTATTTCGAATTAAAAAGGGGAATAACGTTGATTTTTCTACCGGTAAAATTAAAAAATCGCTATATAGATGATTATTAAAGTCGATGCTTGATCCAATTTGTTCGAAATTTGAAAATTCTTGCCAGCAATAGGGGCAATGAATTTGAATCTTTTTGGGATCATCAACGGATTCGGCTTCCATGTGAATTTCAACAGCAATTATTCTCGATCCGTGACGTAATTAATGTTCTTTGTAGCCGCAAGAATCTTTGATTAGATACTGCTAAAGCGCATCAATTTGGAAAAATGGTTTCTTGATCCCTTCAACTTCTTCGCTTTTGGCCTCGATCGCTCTCGAGTGCACGGATTGTAGTTCCAGGTTCCGATCCTCCCGGTTTAGCGACAATAACTGGAGGATTCTTAACAACGGGCTGATTGGTATTTCGCGGTTTGTCATCATTCACCATGTTCTACCTCGATTATCACTATATCCGCAGACTAATTATTAAAATGATGTAGGAAAGGGTCATTACAATTACTGAAGTATATGCGACGAAAACCCACATTGCTATCCGAAAGTAGAGTTTTTCATTGTATTGAAAAGCTTCTTTTGAATGATGTAAAAAATCCGAAAGTAAAACATCATCTTCCATTCTGCATAATTCTTCGAACCGTTTCTCATCAAAAATTGTGACATCTCTGTACCAGCGCGGATATAATAAGAATATCAGCACTCCAAAAGAGAAAACGCCCCAGCACAAGAACCATAGAAGAAGAAATCGAGAACTGTATGAGAATTGAAAGCCATTTTGGATATGATATGTAATTACTACAATTTCAATGGAAATTAAAACGAGAAGGATCTGGAAGAGTGTGATAATTTTTCGATGAAGGGAATCGATATTGGAAAAAAAACGGTTTGTCACTTGATTTGATTCATCAAGCAGAATTTTCATTCGCTTTTTTAGGTTCTCGCGATCTTCATCCGAAAGTTCGGGTTCGGTATCGGAGATAGATCCAGAGGGATTCTCTAATTCAATCATCGTTGGAAAAAATGTTTAAGAATCACTTCTCTTTTACTTCTGCCTTTTGGAGGTGAGCTTTTGTTCCTGGCTGTTCTCCACCGGGTTTCGCAATTATAGGTGGAGTGATTTTCAGTGCTGATGAAACAGGTTTGGGATCGCTCTTCACTTTCTCGGCCATAAGGAAGTCATTAGAGTCCCCTGAATAAAATACTAATGACATTTAATATATTAACTGTAGAAAATAGTAAAAATCCCAAGGGCGAGGAACACTCCCCGCCCGTCTACCCCTGTTATCCCCGAAGGGACACTACAATATCACCTTTCCGATCCTAAACCAGTTTCGATTTCTGGGTTAACGATAGAAGTTATAGTTCGAAAATCCATAAGCAATATTGAGGATGGCTATGGTAAAGAGTAAATCAGATTTATACGTCGATTCGATTAAAAATATCAAAAGAAAAAATGAACTTCATCCTCAGGTCGAAGCTCGTCTCTCATCGTTATTGACAAAGATATATCCTGAAGACTGCCCTGTTTCAGAAGTATCCGGTATTCCTGGTGGTCGCAACGATCTGATTTTATTCTCTTTCACGGGTCGTCGAATCGTATTTGAATTGTTCTTCTCTCCATCGCAAGTCTCCCAAGATCTCCGTCTTTTAGAGCTTTCAAACGCCGATATTAAAATTGCAATCCTACTCGATGACGAGGTAAATCCAAAATTATCTACAGAATACTTCCGGAAAAAACCTGATCACTTTCCTTACATTTGGTTAAAATGGTTAATGGAGCCTGATTGGGAATCGATTTGCCTTCAAAGATTACGGGAATTGATCGATGAACAATCTGTGATCGTTCAAATGCGCTCGCTCCTTTCGAGTCCCGCTGGTGAATCAATTGAGAAACATTTCAAAGGTCAAATTCGACAAATAAAAGAAAAGTTGGGAACCCAAGAAAAAACATCAGTGAAAATCAATAATTTATCCGGTTACCAGATTGCTTCGCTTCTTGTTATTAAAGAATTTAGAAAAATGGGAATTCCAATCGAGCGCCTTCGTTCTCTTCACGCATGGCTTCAAGATGCAATTCCATATGGATTTCAGGTCGCAGCTTGTGGATTTCAGGTTTTCTTAATGACAGATCTCAATGGTCGTCATGCTATCTGGAGTGATGGCGATTTTGCAGATGACCTAATATTGGGTGCAGAAAACAACCGATCCGCAAACGTCGTAATTTGTCTTAATCCAATCATTAATCAAGTGAGTGAAGCCCTTGGATTCGAGAAAAAAGAAATATATTGGCATTTTTTCAGTTGTTATGAAGAAAATATAGAAAAAATCATTCCAAAGGTTAAGGTACCACCCCCGAGATAATCCCGACAATCTGCTGAGCTGTCGCAGGGTCCAGCACCCGGGCCAGTACCAGCCCCGCCATCGCGACGAACAGCGCCCAGAATACTTTCTTCACCTGCTCATTTCTCCCGAACGCATCGATCGCCGCATCCGTGTCCGCCTTCATACCGCGCTGGATCAGCTTCGGCAGGAAAACGAAAAACGGCAGGAACAGAAATCCTGCCGGCCCGGCTGGATCCCGAGAGGACCCCCAAATACACCGGCCATCATCGCCGCCAACCCGAACTCGCCGAATCGCTCACTTTCTCAGTGCCCCCGGTTCCGGAGATTAACGACGGGTCCGGTACTAGACCCGGTTCCGGGTCCGCCCAATCAAACAAAGCCCGGCCCCGCCCCGCCGCATGCGACAGATACGAGAGCGGGCGAGCCAGCTCCGACAAAACCCGGCCGGACCGGTCCGGCGCATTCAAAATTTTTTCCAATCCGCTGAACGCCGGTCGCGCCGGATTTTTTTTCGGCTGGATCGTGTGCGGGAAAAATATTTTCCGGAATGATCCGGTCCGGGTGCAAAACTACCCTGCCCCCGGCCCGGGATCTCATGGATGCCTCCGTCGGAGAGTCCCTCCTTTGGAGACCTGGAGGCCTCCAGGGAATTCTGGTACAACGGAGCCCGTAACGTTGCCGGTTGTACCTCTTTTCCCAAAATCATCAGAATCGGAGGTCATAATTCGCAAAAACGCGGAATAGGACCCGGAACCGGGAGAGGTTTGTCGACGGGAATATATGAGGTCATATTTAGCCACGTTACTATGGCAAAAGTCAGGGCTGGATGATGTTTATGGGGTTGGAGGGTCTGGCAGGAGACCGTATTCGTGATCCCGGAACAAGGTCCCAAAAAGAGGGTCTCGCTTAGTGAACACGTATCAGGTTCCCGTTTTTGCGAACACCAATCTCAAAGCATCCCGCTCCGTTCGCTCCCAATCGCCACCAGAATCCTCCGTTTTCGTGTTTTCAGATTTATTCATACAAGCGCTTATATACCCACAGCTAATCCTGTTCTGTCAAGGGGCCCTGCGACAACGTAACAGAAAGGAGGCAAAAATCCATGAGAGAACCCAAAACCCGGCCGGTACAGGATCCGGCAACCAAAACTGAAACTACTAAGAGGCGCGACCTTTGACCCGCGGTCCGCGTCCCCAACGGGCGCTCACCGAAGCGATCCCGATCGCACAGCTCCGCGGCGTTGTCCAGCTCGCGGGTCTCAGCCCCGAGCGGATCTACGACATCTCGATCATCTCCCGGCTCCCCATCGCGTTCATCCGCGTGATGTTCGCGGCCCGGATCTTCGGGGTGGTGAGCGAGATCAGCGATGACTTTAAGGATGAGATCGGACATCTCCGGATCATCGCCCGGGATAAGGCCGTCTCGGCCGAGCTCTGGCTCCGGTCAAAGCACGGGACCTGGAGGTTCTTCCTTGTCACGGCCTCCGGGCTCACCGAGATCGACCAGGACGGCAAACCGCTCGTGGCCGGTGTGACGGTTGCGTGAGAGCCGGGAACATTTCCCGGTAATTTTTTTTGACCGCCCGGGATTTCCCGGCCCGGGATTTTCTGGAAAATTCTCATACGGTTTTTTTCCCGGCCGGGATTTCTGCCGGCATATGAATCGGTCATGGTACTTGTTCCCGTATCTTCCCTGAGGCACCGTCGTAGTACACCCTTTTTAAGAGACCCTTAAAGGGATAAGAGGCCCCCTCGGGAAAAGAGGTACAACGGAGCCCGTAACGTTGCCGGTTGTACCTCTTTTCCCAAAATCATCAGAATCGGAGGTCATAATTCGCAAAAACGCGGAATAGGACCCGGAACCGGGAGAGGTTTGTCGACGGGAATAATTGAGGTCATATTTAGCCACGTTATAATGGCAAAAGTCAGGGCAGGATGATGTGTATAAGGTTGGAGGTTCCGGCAGAGGGCCGGATTTGAGTTTTTAGCACACTCTTTTTGTCATGGCATCTTTACCGGAGATGTTCAGTGCCCCGGCAACCTGCCGGGATAATTGCATCGTGCCATACCTTTAATAAGAAATCCTGTCAATCTTGTCAATAGCACCATGCTGTTCCAGCATGTCAATCATGAACTTTTTCCGCGATTCGGGTTTCACCTGATCGCCAGGGAGTACGTACCATGTCATCAGCAGAAGGAGAAATCGCAAATAAAAGAGTCGCCCTGACACCGGGCACCTGGGCAACCCTCTCGAACCTCCGGAAACCGGGCCAGACATTCGATGATACAATCGCCGAGCTCATAACTGAGCACCAGCGCAAGCAGCTCATCGCAGATCTCGATGAGATCGACGCGACCGAAAAGACCGTTACGTGGGACAAAGCGAAGAAGGGTCTCGGCCTTTCGTGAACGTGATACCGTGAAGATACGGATCACAGAACGGGCGATTAAGTTCCTCGAAGGTATTCCCGACAAGGATCTTCGTATCGTAGGCGAACATATCGATCGTCTTGTCCACCATCCGCATGCTACGGGTGATATCAAACGGCTCACTATGAAAAAAGAGCGGTACCGGATGCACGTGTCGTACCGGTACACTATCTTCTTTTATCCGGATGGCGGGGAGATCATCGTCAACGAGATCATGACCACGGAACAGGCGCATAAAAAGTATGGCAGGATCTAAACGGGCAGTCCTCTCCCCCACGTAAGCATCCCGACCCGTCCTCACATGCACTCTTCAGTGCCCCCGGTTCCGGAGATTGACGACGGCCTCATTACATCTCCAGGTCCGTTCATTCAGCACCAGCCCGCCCCCGCCCCACACGTGTGCTCAGGAATCCCTACCGTTGCGGCAGGGATCCCATCAGGGCATAGAAATATTCGGGCTGCCGGGTGGCGAAAAGCCCGTGCCAGGCTTCGAGCGTTGCTGGTGCCATGACATCCAGACTCCGGAATACATGGTACGCGAACTCTATCGGAGCAAGTCCGCTTGCGGTGATGAGGTTGCCGTCAGTTACTGCGGGTTCGTTCACATAATGATTCTCGCCCCGGTAGTTCGGGCAGAACATTTTCAGGGCTGCAGGATCGTTGCTGGTATGCGGGCGTTTGTCCAGCAGGCCGGCGTTCGCGAGGCCAAGCGTCGCACCGCAGATAGCGGCGACATGTATTCCTTCATCAAGCAACCGGCCTGCCACCTTCAGTGCGGGTGCCTGCGCCGGATCAAGCCAGGTATCTGCTCCCGGTAGCACGAGCACGTCGCCCGGGACGGGGTGAATATCCCTTATGAGAACTTCCGGCGTCAAATGCAACCCGCCCATTGTGGTGACGGGGTCTAAGGTACTGCCGCATAGTACAATGGAATATCTGAGTGCCGGATTTTTCAGGTACCGTCCGGAGCGGAGCTCGGCCATGACATTACCCGTCTCCCAGTCGGACAGGGTCTCGAGGATATAGAGATAGAGTGTGCGCATGATTCGCCGTAATAGATAATAAGGCGGGATTGATATATCCCTACTCTTTTTGTTTCATTCTCCCTGCGCTGCTAAAGTGCCTTCAGTGCCAGCGTTTGAAGACGGGGCCGGTACCAACCGGCCCCGTCAATCACTGAGAGGACGGGGCCACACCACACGCGAACATAATGGGAGGTGGGGCATGTCCATTACAGGAAACCTGATTATCTCTCTCGCATAAATGGATTAATCAGGCAAATCAAAGCAGGTGAATTATCGTGGAAGTCGAAGAACAGATCATCAGGGAACTGCACCAGGTGCCGCGGCATCACTACCGCGAGATCCTTGATTTTATCCGGGCAAAAAAGAAGAAAGCCGGCAAAATAATTTCCGAAACAGCACTCGCCAGCGAATCTTCCCTGAAAAAGGACTGGCTGCGTCCTGAGGAAGACGAGGCATGGGCGGACTTGTAAAGGGCGACGTAGTTGTCCTTTTATTTCCTTTCTCGGATTTGAGCAGCGCCAAGAAACGCCCGGCCCTTGTCCTTGCTACACCGGACGGCGATGATGTTATTCTCTGCCAGATAACCAGCCGGCTTGTGTCGGACCGGTATGCAATTCTTATTGGCGAAGCTGATTTTTCTTCGGGATCTCTCCGGCAGGAGAGCAATGTGCGGCCAACCCGTATTTTTACTGCCGACAAAAGAATAATCCAGTACACCGCAGGTCACCTGAACGACCAAAAGATGATAGCAATAGTCGATCGGGTTGTTGAAATAATTCAAGGATAACCCGGCCGTTTCTCAGTGCCTCCGGTTCCGGCAATTGACGAC
>JANXYM010000055.1 GCA_025350045.1 Methanomicrobiales archaeon
GGCTTGTATCGTGCAATCCCTGTCGGCAAAAAGAATGCTGCGGACAGCTACCTGTTTCTTTTTGGGAGGCGACAGG
Organism: Methanomicrobiales archaeon; assembly: GCA_025350045.1. GTDB lineage: Archaea > Halobacteriota > Methanomicrobia > Methanomicrobiales > Methanospirillaceae > Methanoregula. The sequence continues at coordinate 77 of JANXYM010000055.1, forward strand.
GGCAGGATGCCCGCGCATGCGTCCACATGGTACTGGAAGAGGTTGCAGCCATACGCCCGCTCAACGGTATCGACCGTCCCCTGGAAACGGGCATTGATCTCAATCGCATGCGGCATCTCATTGTCCACTACGAAATCGATACCCAGGGTACCCGTGCATCCGCTCGCGGCAGCAATCTGTTCTGCCATATCGATCATCTGTCCGGAAAGCGGGTGTTCAAACGGGGTTACGGACCCGCAGAAACCAAACGAGGATTCGCCTTTTCCCTGGAGGATCTGCTCGTTGGACGCGATCGCCCGTGCTTTTGTGCCGTCAGCTACACAGCATACGCTTGCCGGAATCCCGTGGATCATTTCCTGCCGAATGTACTCTACATCCGGGTACAGTAGTTCCCATGCAGCCTGTTCAGCTGCTGTGTTGACCACTGCATTCCGCCAGCCTCCGGCCCCGCGCCGGGGTTTGATCATGGCAGGAAACCGGCCTGCCTCAAGAATGCGGGGAACTTTTACCCGTTTCGCTTCGAAGAAATGCTGGATATCGAGTTTGTCCAAAAAGCGTGCGACTTTCTCTCTTGGGGTTCCGCAAAGAGGGACCGAACTGGGCAGTTCTTCTGCACCAGATGTAACGATGAGCATATCGAACGCATGTCGCTGGCTCATCGCCTCCATGGCATCCGGAAGATCAGCCAGATCTTCAAACTTCATCCGGTCTCTGGTGTACCAGGAAAGGTCCTGGTCGCAGAAATGGTCCACCGCACAGACCTCATAGCCTGCATGGAATGCGGACTGGGCCACGTGGCGTGTGGCAAACCCTGCGACCAGGACCCGGCCCTTCACCGTTCCACCGTTTGTTTTCCCATGCGGGTCGGGATGATACGGATCTGTGCACCGGGAAATTCGCAGGCAAATTCTTTGCCTGAGAAGAGGTTATCGAGAAAGAGCGCCAGGCTCGATATCTCGGAATGGGGCTGGCCGGTGACGGCAACATTGTAATCCGCAAGCCCGTAAATGTCTCCCGGGACCTTCTCGGCACCAACGATAACAAGGATCTTGTTGTGGGGCCGGATCTCGCCAATCACATCGGGCAGGTTGAGGCCGTACATGGTGAGGTGAACGACAACACCCCCCTGCGCTTTCCAGTCCTTGATGCAGGTGCGCCACTTCACATTATCCGTACAGAAAAACTCGCCGCCCCAGCGTTCCACCACATCCCCGATACTCTCAACTACACCTTTGTCGGCTGCGGCCAGGTACATACCTTTTGCTCCGAGTGCCCGGGCCGTAAGGCCTACATGCGTGGTCACCCGCTGGTCGCGCTCGGGGCGGTGGCCGATGCGGAGGATGGCTACTTCGTGTGTCGTCATGGTAAACGTTTTTTCTCCTTTATTACGCCGTTTTCAAAAATGATCGGAAAATCATCAGAATATTTCACCTGGGTTTTTATGAGGGACTCGCCAAAACTGAGCACCCGCACTGAGTCTCCCGTCCGCTCGACAAGGAGTGCCTGCTGGAGACGGGCAAGGGAGGACTCAACGGTTGCTGCATCCAGCCCGCTTACCCGGTTAAGTTTCTCTAGGGTTACTACCGGTTCGCGGGCAATGATGTGGTAGCACATCCAGTCGCAGTCCTCATCTTTCACCTTTACTCATTCCCCATAATGGAGAATAAGGATTGTGCCGGCATCCCTACCTCCATGATCCTTAATGCGGGATGCTTTATGCGCCTCTGTCCAATACCTGATCATGAGTGAGAAAGGGGCAGCAATCCCGTATTCCCGGCTCGTTGCCATTGCAGATGCGCTGCTGGAAGATGCGGATGATGATCTGGCACTGCTTGCCCGGGGTATCGATGCGCTCGAACAACCCGTGCGCGACGAACTTCTGGTATCTGACCAGCTGAATGCCTACCAGGTTTTTTATTATTTTTTCCGTACCGAGCCTGATATGCTGGTTCAGGAGCTGCTTGACCTGGAGCCGGCATCATCGCTTGTCCGTGGGCTGAAGATCGAAGAGACCGATCTCCTGGAGCTGTCGTTTGGCGTTCGGGATGCAAAGCCGGTCATCGTGATCAGCGATGGCGATAAAGCTGTGGCCACGTTCTTTGGGAGATCTGCGTATGAGCAGGGCCGGGAGTTTTTAAAGAGCCCGGAATACCGGTAAACGGGTACCGGGGATTTTCCGGAACGGATTTTTTTTTAATATCAATACATTTTTTGAACATTGTCCCTTAGTTCCAAGTGTCAGGATCGAACATCGTCATCAGGCACCCGGGAGATGTCAACACCGCTTGTTGCAGGTAACAAATGATACAGTAATGCGCATATTTAATGGGTAAAAGGCCAAATGGTACATTTAGCCTGAAATGGAGAATACAATTATGGTAAAGAACAGTACTCCTTTTACCGAGAAAGTGCTCG
>JANXYM010000066.1 GCA_025350045.1 Methanomicrobiales archaeon
ACATTATGGCGGTAAATCAGTCTCAGGTAGATCATATTATAACTGCCGCATCAGAAGATGACCCTGAGGTCAAACTCCAGAACCTCGAGCGGGAAGTCGACCTGATCAAAACCTCCATCAAACGTCTCTTAATGGACATCCGTGAACGGATGAACGAGCTGGAAAATCCCTTTACGCTCACCGCAGCAGCCGGTGCTCCTCCGGGTCAATCCCCATCCTCAGCGGATGCTGATGCCGACGGGGCCAAACGTTCAGCCCTCGAAGCCCGGGAAGCTGCCCTTGATGCCCGGGAATCCCGGATTGATGCAACCCAATCCAAAAACGATACGGAAAAGATCAATTCCGATCGTCCAAGGGAACAGGACAGAGAGTATGAAAGAAATCCTGAACGATCCCATCCTCCTGCTACCCAGTACGATGCCGAACGAAAGATGCTCGATGAGCAGATGCTCGCAGCCTTACGAAACCAGATGAACGTTCCCTCCCCTGCAGGTCAGCAGGTAAAACCTGCACAACTGCCGACCACGCCGGTGAATGAAAAACTCCGGCTCCAGAAGGTGTACAAGCTCTTCAAATGGACCCACCAGTCGGTAAAGAAGTATGGGCACGACCGTCTCGAGATCATGATGGGATCTTACCAGGCAATGGGATATATCACCAAAGATTCCTGTGACGAGATCAAGGAGATCTCCCGCCTCATGCCGGCAAATCTTGGCGAAGAGCATGAAGTGGGGCCGGATGAATTCGTTGCCGAACTCTATGCACTCAATCGTATCCTCTCGCCTACTGACACATCCCTTGACCGGGATATGATCGAAGTGATGATGGAACAGCGCCAGCAGGATCTTCCCGAAATGGTACGATCCGGTGATGGCAGGATTGAGGGATCCGGCGTTTCCCTGAGACAACGCTCCTCCCCGCAAAAGAGCAAAGAGAATAATGATGACTGGATGAATCTTCCCGACAGGATCTAACTGCATGTCTGCCGAGACTATCACAACAGCATTATTTTTGATCACTGCGGTGGTAGCAGCGGGCGTGCTCATCAATGCGGTCTTTCCGGTGGTGTTTAACATGGCAGGGACATTCCAGTCTGCCACGCATGAATCCGACGTGAGACTCCGCACGGATTTCAAGATTGTTGCAAATTTTGCCACTCCCGGGGATGCCGGTACCGGCATTGCCAATATCTACATGAAAAATATCGGGAGCCAGAAGGTATCTCTCGATGAGATCAGAAAGGCAGACGTTTTTTGCGGGACTACGGTAGGCAACCGGCTTACGTATCTTGCCCCGCCATCCAATTACTGGCAGGCAGAGATCCTTCCTGCGGATAACAATTTCTGGGATCCCGGCGAGACTCTGCATATCACCTCCATAACATCAATCCAGCCGGGCGGTTCGGTCTATTTCCAGTTTGTCCTGCCCAATGGTGTCTGGCGATCTACCGAATTCACTGCCGAGATCTGATTCACTATGGCTGTTGCAGAGATTGTCGGAGCAGCAATCGGGGTAATGATGCTGGTGATCGTGGCCTACATGCTGGTAGGGAGCGTGCTTACCACTGCAGAGGTTGTCACCAATGCCCAGAAGGATCTCACCCTGCACCAGGAGACCCGGCTGGGGACCGGTATCATGGTAAACAAATCCCGGTTCGAGACCAATATCACCGGGCAGGTGCTCAATCTCAATGTAACAAATACCGGCAACGTGGTAATTTCGGATTTTGATCATATGGATGTCTATAGCTGGGATGGAACCCCGAACGGGTACCGGCGCTATGCCTATAGTCCCACCTGTGCCGGCACGGAGAATACCTGGTGTAAAATAATCATTGTTCCCGATACGCTCCATCCCCGGCAACTGGATCCCGGAGAGAAGATGTGGATCGCAGCTACCTTTACCGGTACCAACCCGGTCTGGTTCCAGGTTACCACAGGCAATGGAGTTAATGCTCAGACAACATATCCTTGAATAGATAAAGGGGATCCTGATGGCAAATATTTCTGATCTGATGGGCGGTGAAGACCGGCAAATCCTCTCCACGGGAAACAGTGAGCTGGATAAAAAGATCGCAGATGGTCTCCCGCTCGAATCCCTCACCCTGATTGAAGGGGAAAATGACACGGGAAAAAGTGTACTGACCCAGCAGATCATCTGGGGTGCCATGAAACAGGGATATTCCGTTGACCTCTTCACCACGGAAAGTACCACCAAGAGTTTTATCAAGCAGATGGAGTCGATGAGCCTCGATATCTCCGAGTATTTTGCCTGGGGTTACATCAAGGTCTTCCCCCTTCACGTGGTCGGGTTTGAGTGGAAGAAAGAAGACATGGTCGGTATCCTCGCCCACCTTATCACCCACATCCAGCAGAGCAAGGCCCAGGTCATTGTCATCGATTCCCTGACGCTCTTTACCGAGTATGCACAGACCGACGCAATCCTCACCTTCTTTACCAGCTGCAAATCGCTTGTGGATCACGGCAAGACGATCCTTGTCACCCTCCATACGTATGCCTTTGAAGAAGATACCCTTGTGCGGATCCGATCCATCTCCGATGCCCACCTGAACATGAAAAAAGCCCTTGTCGGGGACAAATATGTCATGGTCATGGAAGTGAACAAGGTTCGCGGTGCCAGAAAGACCACCGGCAACCTTGTCAGTTTTGAAGTCCACCCGGGCTATGGCATGAAAGTCATCCCCATGAGCTTTGCGAGGGTCTGATATGGGCACCCTGACGGTCTCCGTCAATCTGCCCTACAAACCCGAGGTGGTTGATTCCGATGTTGATTTTTATACCGATATCGAATCAAGCCCGCTGTACAAGATGCTCCCGGCCAATGCCAAAGAGTATGTCAAGGCAAGCCCGCACCTGCTCGAATATCTCCATACCTTCCCGGTAAACACCTATGGCATCCCGCTCTTTTTGTCGGAACTCAAAAAAGATCTCCGCAAGATGGAGAGCCCCAATATTATTTACCCGGTCAATGAGACCACGTTTATCCACATCCTTCCCGACCCGGATGATGTGAGGAACTTTTACATTCCGATCGAGCCATCGTTCCTCCACAACGTAAACCTGATGATGCCGGCTATCGAGATGAAACTTGTCGACATGATCGATGGTCTTGAAGAAGATCCCATCAGCGACAAGGAGCGGGCAGAAGTCATCAAAAAGATGCTGGCGCTCGTAACGGTCATAAGGCCCAAAGGTATGGAACTTGCCCAGTTAACCGGGGGTGGCGATGGCAGGCAGCAGGATATGAAATCCAGGATCACCAATTTTTTAAAGACGGATTTCACGGCAAAAGACAAGATGAAAAATGTCAAAAAGAAGCACCAGGTACCCCTCACTCCCGATGGAAAAGTGATCCTCACCAATGAGGAATACCGGGCCATAGAGTACCTGCTTATCCGGGACAAGATCGATATGGGGGTCCTCAAGCCCTTCCTTTCCGACAATTATATTGAAGATATCTCCTGTGACGGGGTAGGACCAATCTTCATTGAGCACAAGATCTTCAAAGGCCTCAAATCCGTTATTGAATTCACGGTCTCGAGCGAACTGGATGAATTTGTGGTCAAGATGGCAGAGAAGATCAAGCGCCCGATCACCTACCGGAGCCCGATTGTGGATGCCACCCTGCCCGATGGTTCCCGTATCAATATTGTGTATGGAACTGCCATCAGCAGGCACGGGAGCAACTTTTCCATCCGTAAAGTGAATGAAGTGCCGCTCTCGATCTTAAATATCGTCGAGAGTAATGGTATTGACTATTTATGCGCCGCGTATCTCTGGATCTGCGTGGAGTACGGGATGTCGCTGTTCGTTTCCGGGGAGACGGCGAGCGGAAAGACAACCCTGTTAAATGCCATCACGGGATTCATACCGCCGGAAAACAAGATCATCACCATTGAAGATACCCCGGAGCTGAATGTGCCGCACAGGAACTGGATCCGGGAAGTCGCTCTCGCAAAGGGCAAAGGATCGGGCGGCGGAACAGGCGGGGAAGTGACCATGTTCGACCTGCTCAAGGCAGCCCTGCGTCAGCGCCCCAACCAGATCCTTGTCGGTGAGATCCGTGGTGAAGAGGGGGCAGTGGCGTTTGGTGCCATGCAGACGGGTCACCCCGTCATGAGCACCTTCCACGCGGCATCGGTGGAGAAACTGATCCAGCGTCTCTGCGGCGATCCGATCAATATTCCCCGGACGTACGTGGATAACTTAAACCTTGTCGTGATCCAGAGCGCCGTCAAGCGCCCGGACGGTTCCCTGGTGCGGCGGATGATCAGCTGCAATGAACTGGTGGGATTCAACCCGGAGACCCAGGGGTTTACCTTTGTAGAAATGTTCACCTGGGAGCCCGTTTCGGATACTTTTACCTGGAGCGGGAAAGGCAGCTCGTTCCTGCTCGAGAACAAGATTGCCACCATGCTGGGGATGCCAGACAGTAAAAAGTCAGAGATTTATCTGGAAGTGGAGAAACGGGCAAAAATTCTTGAGCGCCTGCACAAAGCCGGGTACACCAAATTCTGGGACCTGTTCCACATGATGACCAAGATCAAGAAACAGGGACTCCTGCAGATTGGTTCCTGATATGGCAGATAGCAGCGAAGACCAGAAAGATACCCCGGTAAAGACGGTACTGCCTTTTGCATCCACTCTCGAAGATCTGAAAAAAAAGGTCAACCAGTTGACCGAAGACAAACGCATGGGAGCAGATCTGCTCTTTATGACAACGTACATGGCATCTCTCGGGCTTGCCAATGCCACCCGTCCTGAAATTTTTTCCTTTGCTGCCAACAGGAAAGAGTACATATCGGCAGTATATATCGAAAAAGTCGATACGTATGCCAAGAAATGGGGATACAGTTATGCCGAGTCACTGAGTATTGTTGCCGAACGGGTTAACAACGTCATCTTAAAGAGTATGCTCAACCGGTATTCAAATGCAATCGAATCAGGAGTTCCCGATGAGGATTTCTTAAAAAACGAACTCTCGACCGTCCGGGCAGTGTACCGGAGCCAGGTGGAGCAGGGGCTCGAGATGCTCAAGAAATGGGGGGATGCCTATATCGCCATGCTCCTGTCAGGAACCGTTATCGCCGTAGTGATGATGATCTCCATTGCGATCTATGCTCCTGCAGGCATCCAGGACACGTTAAATATCGCCTATTTTATCATTTTTGCCATCTCCCTTGGGGGCAATGCGCTCATGTACACATCCGTACCTGACGATCCAAAATCCCATGGCCTGACAACCCGGGCCTCGAAAGAGCAGGTGACCATTCATGCCATGGAACGGATCATCGTACCCCTCACCATTATCGCAGTTATCGTTATGGCGCTTCTCGGCATTCACGCAGGATTGATCTTTCTTCTTATTGGCATCCTTGTGGCACCGCTGGGTATCATCGGTTTTATCGATGATGCCAATATTACCCTCCGGGACGCCGATTTTTCCACGTTTATCAGCAGCCTGGGGGCGATCATGGGCGGGCAGGGCACCACGGCAGTCACGGCGCTCGGGACCATTGACCGCAAATCACTTCCCGCTATTGAAGATCTGGTGGATTCGGTCTATTCCAAAATGAACCTGGGCCTGGACAATAAACAGATCTGGGATAAATTCATCGGGGAATCAGGAAGCAACCTGATCTACAAATACTTGAATATCTACCTCGACACCGTTACCCTGGGAGGGCCGGCAGAACCGATCGGTAAAGTGGTGGGATCATCCGTGCTGGAACAGACACTGCTCCGGGAGAAGAAAGATATGCATGCCAAAAGTTTCTTCGTGCTCCTTATCCCCATGCATATCGCCATGATCGGTATTTTTGTCGGGCTCTACCAGATCATGGTTGTCCTGACGAGCTCGGTTGCAAAGATGATGACCCAGTTCCAGGCCACATCGGCAGCAGCTGCAGGAAGCGCATCCGGAGCAGCGAGCGGGGCAGGAGTATCAGCCGGTTCAGCTCTTGGCGGAATGACCATGCTCTCTAACTTTCCGGAAAAGGAGATGATGACCTTTGTCGTCATTATTTTAACCATCATCACCGTATCCAATATCGTTGCAGCACGGATAGTCGGGGGAGGGGATCGATATATGTATTATTTCTACACAGCAATATTCTGTGCAAGTACCGGATTCGTGTTGCTCATTGCACCCATTGTAGTCGGTATATTCTTTGACCCCGCTGCACTCCAGGGCATGGGATCCTCAGGAGGGTAAGAGATCCACCATGAAAGAAAGTCTCCGCAGGCCGATACTGTTTGCTGTTATCGTTATCACCGGATCTCTCCTGGTCTTCTTCGATATCCCCTTAACCCTCCTGATACCCGTTATCCTTATCGTAGGCTTTATCATCCTCATGATCCTTGGAGCGGTCACCGTTAAAGAGATAAAAGACTCCCTGGAATCCTTAAAACCGGCAAACGTAAAAAAGATCGGCATACTCAAAAAACTCGACGGGATGAAATTTTTTGAGAAATCCACGCCGGTAAAAAAGAGCGTCTCCCAACCCGTAAAGGCCGAGACAAAACAACCCGTAAAAGGGCCGGGCAGGCAGAGCGGGATTGGTCTGCACATCACTTCGTTCGTATCCTCCATCAAATCCTTAGGTTCATTGCTCAGGGCACGCAGCAAATCCGGCAAAAAGGTTGCTGAGATCAATTCGCAGCTTGACAGGACCGTGAGCGAAAAAGTGGAGAAAAGCCCGGCACCGGTCAGTACCCGGAATGCCGGGACCCCGGCTCCCTTCCCCCCGGGGGGTGCGGGAACCGCGGGTATGGATACGGGAAAAGACCAGGATCCTTTCCTCTCCCTTTCGGATGATGAATTCGATGCAGGCCTGCTCGATTCCCTCGATGATCTTGACTCCCCCCTGTCTGCTCCCGGCACAACGGATAGCCCTCATCCGCTCCCGGACACGAGCTCTCCTGATACACATGAGCCCGATATCCCTTTCCCCTCGCTCGATATTGACGGGGAAGCAGGGAATATCCTTTCAGAGAATGCGGAGGGACTCGATGAGTTCAGCGGCCTCGCGGGGGGTGACACCCTTGAGAGTGATTTTGGGGATCTCGATAACCTCACCCTCGATGATGTGGATATTGAAGAGGATGCTGAGGAGAGACCTTCCCCTTCTGTCCCGGCACCGGTCCAGGAAGCAGCTCCTGCTGAACCGGGTAAAGATACGGTAAAAACAGAATGGATAAAATCCGATGCCCCGAAAAATGCCGGTCAGTCCGAGGATCAGATCTCAACGCATGCCGACATGGCCGTATTCTCCGGCGGGGGTGGGAGTGATGCAGATCTCCTCAGCTCACTTGCTTCGGATGTAAAGCATGTCAAAGTTGAAAAAAATCTGAGTCTTTTACGGGAATTAAAGGATTTCAAAGCCCCCGCTACCGAGATTGATACCGAGCTCAGTGAAGTGTACACCCGGATGGACGCTGTCAAAAATACACAAAAGAAGGTAAAATCCCCCCAGGAGGGAATAAAATAAACCTGAATACTGCACACAGATACATCAGATTATCACCCGCACGTTAAAACAGATACGAGGCCCCATGAAGGAAGTACCGGTAAAAATAGAGTTCAACAAGGAATGGATCGTTACCAAACTGAGTGTTGGTGAGGATCGCATGCTGTTACCGGCTCCGATAAACAAAGAGATCCTCTACAAGTCCATATCAGATGTTTCTGAGAAGAAAAATATTCTCATCATTACGGTAAAAACGGACACCGAAGTGGTCTATAAAATACTCTCCGTAGAAAAAGTCCTCCAGTTTTTAAAAATACACATCCTCCCGGTCTGCAATGCGTACCGGCTTATGGCGTACTTCATGTCGCCGGCCATCCGCGGCGGGGTGATGATCAAGGAAGCTGCATGGGAGAAGGGGAGTGTCGTGGTTGTCAAGAGCGGGATATGGTTTGTCAGCGCAACCAAACAGATCTCGGTCCCCCTCAGCGAAGTAGCCGCAATCGAGCTCACCAAACGCGATGTACAGGGAAAACCTACCGATGTGATACGCATTGACTATCTCGATGCAGCAGAAGTGGTCTCAAGCCTTGTCCTCTGCCCGCTCTCAACCCTCCAGGTGCTCTATAATTTCTTAAAAGACACGACTAAAAGCATGGATATGAAAGGCACCGAGTTGGACGGCGTAGACCAGCAGGTTGCCATGCTCGTCTATTCAGGAATGGACTCCCATGCCATTGAAAATATGTTAAACATCCCCCACAAGCAGCTCGACTTGATATATGACAAGATATTAACCCTGGGACTGGCTGAAGTGGTTATTATCCGCAGGGAGATCCAGCTCACTCCCAAAGGGGTACGCTATATTTCCGATGCCACAAAATCACAAACAAATTAGATTTTTCCCCAATTTCTCTCAATTAGCCTCTGTTTCAACCAATACCTCTATATGCGATCATCTCACAAACATTAATTTGATCGTCAATGGGAAAGATTTTGATCGTAGATGATACCCTCTTCATGCGCACCCTTATCAAAAATATTCTGTTTACCGGAGGTCATTCGATAGCCGGAGAGGCAGGGGATGGCGAAGAGGCGATAGCAAAATACCAGGAATTAAAACCGGATCTCGTCACCATGGATATCGTGATGCCTAAAATGAACGGCATTGAGGCATTAAAGGGCATCAAGGCAATTGATCCCGGCGCAAAGGTCATCATGTGCACAGCGGTTGGCCAGGAACAGATGGTCAAACTCGCGATAAAAAGCGGTGCGAAAGGATATATTGTAAAACCATTCCAGGCACCCAAGGTTCTTGAGGAAGTCAAAAACGTACTGGCGTCCTGATTATGGTTAAAGTACTTATCGTAGATGATTCTGTCTTCATGCGGACAATCATCCGGGATATGCTGACTAAGGATACCTCGATAGAGGTAGTGGGAACTGCCTCAAATGGCGTTGAAGCATTGGAACGTATCAAGAGTCTCTCGCCGGATCTTATCACCCTTGATATAGAAATGCCCGTGATGGATGGGATTGAAGTCTTAAAGGAACTCCAGAAACAATCCAAGCGGCCCAAAATCCTGATGTTAAGCACCCTTACCTCAAAAGGTGCTGAACTGACAACCCAGGCAATACAGCTTGGTGCCGATGATTTCATGCTCAAGCCAAAAGATATTCCGCATGTGCGTGAGATCAGTGCGGAACTGATCAATAAAGTCAAACATATCATCTCACTGCCTTCAAAACCGGTTCCCCGGAAAGAACCATTGAAGGCCGAACCCGCAGACCGGGTAGTCCTTATCGGGTCATCTGCCGGAGGACCACCGATGCTTGACATTCTCCTTGCAGAACTTCCGGCAGATCTTCCGGCTGGCATCATCGTCACCCAGCACATGCCCCCGGGATTTACTGCCCCCCTTGCAGAGCGGTTTAACCGTATCACCCGGATGCCGGTCAAAGAGACAGAGACCGGGGATTTTATCCAGACCGGGAGAATGCTTCTCTCAAAAGCCGGCTTCCATACCGTTGTCAGCGGGGCATTATCGGAACATAATAAGAAGATCGGGCGTATCATCCACACCAATTCTCCCCCTCTGCACGGGGTAAAACCCGCGGTTGACAAGACCTTTGAATCGGCAGTCACGGTCTATGGAAAAAACATTGTCACCGTTACCTTAAGCGGCATGGGAAACGATGCAGGTGCAGGTGCCCTGGCAATAAAGGAGGCGGGAGGGAAAAACATAGTCTGCGATGAGAAGGACTGCCTTGTCTATGGTATGGCACGATCCGTCATCAAGCATAATGCAGCCGACAAGATCCTGCCCCTGAACAGGATTGCAAAGGAAATTGAAAAGGCAGTGCGGGAAATGGAGGGCATCGATGTCTGAATTTGAAGCCTACCGGTCATTGTTTGTTGCAGAATCCCGTGAGAATCACGAGATGCTGGTGCGGAACATGCTGATCCTGGAAAAAGGCGGAAGCCAGACGGCGATTGATGAGATATTCCGCTCGATCCATACGCTCAAAGGAGCATCGGCATCCATGGGATTTATGGAGATGGAGAGACTCTGCCATACCATGGAAGATGTGTTCCAGCTGATCCGCAGCGGCAGTGCCGTGATCTCTGCAGATCTGAACAATATGCTCCTGGCATGCTCGGATATTGTCGAGTTGATGCTGGATGATGTGGAAGGGGGTGGGGATTCATCCTCAGTTAACCCCGATGAACAGGTAAAAGCGTTAAAAAAATGGCTTTCCGAGCATACCGGTAAGCCAATAGGTGAAGGAGCCAAAACCGCAGGTACACAAAGGTTGGCAACTTCAGAAAAAATTACTGAAATTTCTGATGATACGGATCGGCCGCGTTATCTCATCACCATCAGGGTAGCGGATGACTGTGTCATGAAAGATATCCGGGCCCTCCTTGCCATTGGCAATCTTGAGTCCCTGGGGACCATCCTCTCGTTCAACCCGTCCCGTGAGGCCATTGACGAAGGCAATTTCGAAGGCATCCTTCAGTTGAAGATCGCCAGCGATGTTGGTGAGGATGCCCTGAAAACCGCTGCAACCGGAACGGATATCGCCTCGGTGGAAATCGCTCCTGCCGGAAATGACGAACCGGTCCTTACGTCCGGCGTATCTGATGATATAAAAACCGGTGAAACTGATAAAAAGCAGCAGTCTGCAGGTGCGGATAAAAACCGGGAGATCAAGAATCTCCGGGTAGATATCACCCAGCTCGACCATATCATGAATCTTGTCGAGGATCTGGTCATCAACCGGGGCAGGCTCAAACAGATTGCCGAACAGAACAAGATCAAGGAGCTCGATGAAGCCATCGGGATGGTAGAGCGATCGGTATCGGATCTCCAGAGCCTGATGATGAACATCCGCATGATCCCGTTAAACCATATCTTCAACCGCCTTCCCCGGGTAGCCAGGGACGTTGCCCAGTACGATGGGAAAGAAGTGGATTTTGTTATGGAAGGGGGGGAGACGGAACTTGACCGGAGCGTCATGGATGGTCTGAACGATCCGCTTCTTCACCTGATCAGGAACGCGGTAAATCACGGGATCGAAGCTCCCGATGTCCGGGAAAAGGCCGGCAAACCCCGGAAAGGATATGTGAAACTCTCGGCTCACCGTGACCGGGATAATGTGATCATCGAACTTATTGATGATGGCGCGGGAATCAATGTTGAGAAAGTCAAGTCAAAAGCAGTAGAAAAAGGCCTGATATCAAAGGAAAATGCTGCCACCCTGACCACAGAACAGGCAGTAGATCTCCTGTTCCTGCCGGGATTCTCAACAGCAGATACCATCTCCGATATCAGCGGCCGGGGTGTGGGTCTCGATGTGGTAAAACGATCCATCGAGGCCCTGAAAGGTTCAATCCGGGTAGAAACGAACCCCGGGAAAGGGAGCCGTTTCGAACTGCTGCTCCCTCCCACCATGGCCATAGTCGACGTAATGATCGTGCGGATCAACAAACGGAGACTTGCAATTCCTATCAGCAGCATTGTTGAAGTGGCAAACTTCAAGACCGATGCAACCCACAGGATTGGCACGAGTGATGCGATCCTGCTTCGGGATGAAGTGCTCGAAATCTTCTTACTGGATGACATGATGGGAAAATCCGCAGACCGGGAGATCCTTATCGTAGTGCAGTACCAGAAGCGGAAGTGCTGTATAGCCGTCGACATAGTGGAAGGAAAGCAGGAAGTTGTTGTAAAACCGTTGAGCAGCATTATCGGCAACACCCGCGGCGTGAGCGGGATCACCATCCTCGGAGATGGTGAAGTAGTACCGGTGCTTGATGTAAATACGATGGTGTAGGTGAATGAGATGAAATTATCAGCAGTACAGGCAGATGCGATTCAGGAACTGGGAAACATCGGTGCGGCTCATGCAGCAACGACATTATCGCAGATGCTCTCGAGCACGGTTTCGATGAGTGTCCCGGCAATCAAGGCAGTTGACCTGGCCGAACTGGGAAACCATATCGGTGACGAATCTGCCGCAATGGTAGTATTCGAGCTTCAGGGAGAGATCCAGCATGGCGGATATATTATTTTTTATATCACCCGGGAATCTGCCATACGACTGACCAACACCATGCTGGGAATGACCGACACGGATCGTGATTTCAACGAGATGGACCAGAGTGCCCTTCTTGAAGTCGGCAATATTATGGTCTCTGCATTCCTTGATGCCACGGCAGAGTTGCTGGGTTTTATCATGCTGCCTTCTCCTCCGGCACTCAGTATTGATATGGCCCATGCGGCAATGGAGTCACTTATCGCCCAGTTAGGAGAGGAAGTGGACGAAGTACTCCTCTTCTCAACAGAACTTATCTGTGAAGAGCATAAGATTGACAGTGATATCATCATGCTGCCCGAGGTAAGTACCTTAAAAAGGATCACTGACCTCCTTGAAGAGATGATGAAAGCAACCTGATAACTGAACTGTATGGCCGAACCCAATTCCCAGACCCAGACAACGGCGATGATTGGCATAGGGGAATACCGGGTAGGTACATTTCCCATGATGACCATCGGGCTGGGTTCATGTATCGGCCTTACCCTGTACGATCCGCTAAAGAAAACGGGTGCCATGGTACATATTATGCTGCCTGACAGTGGCGGGAGAACCGAGCGCCCGGGGAAATATGCGGATACTGCCATCCCCCTGCTCTTAAAAGAACTCGATGCGCTCGGATGCAGCAAACGCTCACTGGTTGCAAAGATCGCCGGGGGAGCCTGCATGTTTGAATATTTCGGCACCAATCTGAATATCGGCGAGCGCAATACGGATAAAGTCCGGATCGGTCTGAAGGAGCAGGGTATCAAGTTGTCTTCCGAGGATGTAGGAGGAAAAGTCGGCCGGACCGTTACCTTCCTCCCCGGGAGTGGCGGTAAAGTCTCTGTCAGGAGAGCCGATGGCGTCACGACAGAGCTATGAGATCGCTTTTTTTCTCATTTTTTTTCTCATTTCCGCTTCAGTTGCCGCAGCCCCCCCGGCTGAAGCCCTGCCGGGAAATGGACCGGGTACGCAG
This sequence comes from Methanomicrobiales archaeon, assembly GCA_025350045.1. Taxonomy (GTDB): domain Archaea; phylum Halobacteriota; class Methanomicrobia; order Methanomicrobiales; family Methanospirillaceae; genus Methanoregula. Next base: position 13,044 of record JANXYM010000066.1, read on the forward strand.
ACGGCTCCGTATACCATTGTCCTGTTCATCCCCTCCCCAAACCAGATCCATTCAGACCAGATCAAGGACCTGATCAATACGCCAAACGGGGATGTCCTCATTGCTACTGCGTTCGGATTGTCCCGGTATAACGGGACCTGGAGTACGCGCCATATCAACCTTCTCAATACTTCAGAAGGACTGATGGACGATTATATCACCGCGGTTGAATTCGATGGAGATCGAAATCTCTGGATAGGCTATGCCGGTGGAATTCAGATCTACAATGATGCCTATTACAGGGTAATCCGCGATCAGCAGCTGCTCAAGGAGACACGCATCCACGATCTCCAGCGCTGGAACGATGAGATGTGGGTTGCAACCGGCCATGCGGGCATTCACCGTTACCGCAACGGGGCATGGACCTGGTTCCAGCCCATGACAAGGAACGGGCCCGGGTTTTACGAGATCGACAGCATGGCGCTGGATTCCCGGAGCAATTCCCTGGTGATCGCAACGATCAATGAGGGCCTGTGGATAGTACGGGATCAGGGTGACCCGGTCCGGTTTGAGCAG
>JANXYM010000099.1 GCA_025350045.1 Methanomicrobiales archaeon
GGGGTTGTGGCCTAGCCCGGAATGGCGACGGGCTCCAGCGGTCTTTGCGTTCTTTGTGCTCGCAGATGATGAACAATGGGTCTACTGATGAAAAGATGATGACCCGTTGGAGCACTGATGCATGTCGGAGAGACCCGTCGATCGTGAGTTCAAATCTCACCAACCCCACATTTTCTCAGAACCATAATCAGGAACGCTTGTCGTTTTTTAAATATTCCGACATTACTGTCTGGTTATTCCTGTTTATTCAGCCCATTTTTTTCTCTCTCCTAATAATGAACTTACCTGCGTACGGCACTGCTGCAGTTCTTCAGAAAATTGCGTTTCCCATACTGCGGAGCCTTTTAAGAAAAAATCTCGTCATTACCGGGTATCTCATAATCCGAGACGATCGCATCAATATTCCTGCGTTAAGGATATCAAGAGCAGTTTTTACGGATTCTGCGGTAAATTTCTCCCCCCTGCAGGTTTCTGGAGATAGTGGGTTGCAAGCCTGAGCAGTTCGGGTTCGTCATCGAATTAGTGTATTATGAGCAAGGGACAATCTCATCTCCGTTTTACCAATACTGTCAAGATTTTGCATCACGGTTTTTTTGCATGCGCTGTTTGCTGTGCCTCTTCAAGTCCTTCGAGCGCAGCCGGCAGGCATTCGAGCACGGTGACCAGCCCGGTCAGGTGCAGGTTCATCACCACTGCTCCTGTAACCTCATCCCTTGTGGCACCTGCCTGGTGAGCCATGACAGCATGGAGTCTCACACCCCGGGGGTTTTTTGTTGCGGTCTGGATAGCAATATTGATCAGCTGTTTTGTTTTTGGGTCGAGCCCCTTTAATGACCGCTGGACCTCGACTAAGTTATTAAACCTTTCAGCAAGTTCGGGGCATTCCTTCTGGAATATCTCGTATGGGTTTTTCTCGTTCATGTTCGTCAGCTTCAAGATGTGCATTGAGCATGAGATGTGATATATTTTTCATCGCGTATCGGTGTCCCTGCACACAATGCCGATTGGAAAAAAGGGGAAAAATGGCAATGCCCGGCGAATCAGGTACCTTTCCCGGTAAATGCCTGGTATGCACCCCATCCAAAACCCAGAAAAATTCCAAGTCCTACAAGGAATAATACCCAGTTCCACCCGTTCAGGACACCATCAGGGAATAATCCGGTCTAGGGTAATACTTTCCTGAATTTGAAAGGGTGGATATGAACAGTACCTTGGGGAAATACCTGATAAGGTTGGATTGACAACCAGAATGTATGAAAAAAAAATCAGGTATCCTCTACAGCCTGGCCCTCTTCAAGCAGCGGTATACCCGGGGGACTTCCTGGACCCAGATACTGTTGAACTTCGGTATCATCACTGCCAATGCCAAGCTCTTCGAGGACTTCTTCCTCTTCCACTTCGGGCTGACAATTCCCATGGTCATCGCAATTTCGATCCCCCTTTACATTATGTTCTGCTATATTCTCGGGCATATCGATGAAAAGAGCGGGTTCTGGCAGATCGAAAACGATCTCGGGTACCGGGTGACCCCATTATCCGACGAGATGCTCCAGACCATACGGGAGATCAACAAGAAACTTAACGATTCGGCAGACTCCCAAAAATAAAAATCCGAACTTTTTCCCAACCCCCCGCAGAATCGAGGCAGATGAATAAATAAAAAACTCACAATATTGAATATTTGTAACATGATTGCTATCCGATTCCCTCTCTCAATAATGAAGAACGGCATGTTTTGCTTCCTGTCGTAATCTCCATTGTGTAAATCATCCCCCGCGCGAGGATACCCTTAAACTCCTCCCCTACAAACATCATTTCGGAGAAACCAACATGGAAAAAATCACCCTCGGCCCAATGCCGTACATGAGTGTTATGCCTGCTCTCCTTGTGGGCGCAAACGTAAAGGGAAAACCAAACTATATGACAGCAGCATGGGCGACCGTAGCCTGTATGGCGCCGCCAATGATCTGCGTTGCGATCAACAAGGCTCGCTATACTGCAAAAGGAATCGATGAGAGCAAGACCTTCAGCCTTAATGTGCCCTCAACGAAACAGGTGATTGAAGCTGACCACTGCGGGCTCGTTTCCGGTGCTCTGGAGGACAAGTCAAGGGTATTTAGTTCCTTCTACGGAAAACTCAAGACCGCTCCCCTTGCTGAAGAATGCCCGATCAATATCGAATGTAAACTGTTCAAGTCCGTTGACTGTGGGAGCCATCTTCTGTATATCGGAGAGGTTATCGAGATCCATGCTGACAAGTCCTCTGTCACTGACGGGAAACCTGATATAACTAAGCTCGACCCGATTGTATATGCACAGTCTGCCTACTGGCAGGTTGGGATGCAGATCGATAAGGCATTCTCAGCAGGCAAAAAATACCAGAAGAAGTGATATTCAGACTTTGCGTCAAACGTATGATTTGATATATTTATCATCACTCAGCGTCACATATTAAGAGGATTAAGGAGAGTTCCATGTATTTAGTCGGAGAAGCACTTATTGGCGATGGCGCGGAGATTGCGCACATCGATCTGCTGATGGGCGATAAGGAAGGCCCGATCGGTACAGCGTTTGCAAACGCGATCTCACAGCTTTCGGCCGGGCACACCCCCCTGCTCGCAGTTGTCCGCCCGAACCTGCTCACAAAACCTGTCACGCTCGTCATCCCGAAGGTCACCTTAAAGGATATGTCACAGGTGAACGAGATGTTTGGCCCTGTACAGGCCGCTGTTGCAAAAGCAGTTGCCGACTGTGTTGAGGAAGGCCTGTTCAGCGGAGTAGACATTGAGAAGGTTGCGATTCTTGCATCGGTGTTCGTTCATCCGGATGCGAAGGATTACAACCGCCTCTACCGGTATAACTATGGTGCTATGAAACTCGCACTCAACCGGGCACTTGCTGCATTCCCGGACGCAAAGACGCTGGTATACGAAAAGGATCGTGCCGCCCATGCGATTATGGGATTCAAGGTTCAGCGCCTCTGGGATGCACCCTACCTTCAGGTCGCAATGGATCTTGTGGATATGGGCAAGGTTGCACAGGTATTAAAGGAACTCCCGGATAATGACCACCTCATCATTGAGGCGGGTACCCCGCTTATCAAGAAGTTTGGCCTTGGGGTTATTTCCGAGATTCGCAAGCTCCGCCCCAACGCGTTCATTATCGCGGACTTAAAGATCCTCGATACCGGCAATCTCGAAGCCCGTATGGCAGCCGATGCAACCGCAGACGCGGTTGTGGTCTCGGGTCTTGCTCCCGTATCAACCATGGAAAAAGCAATTGCCGAAGCCCGCAAGGTTGGTATCTACTCGATTGTGGATATGCTCAATGTGCAGAACCCGGCAAAGGTCATTGCGAGCCTGAAAGTCAAGCCCGATATCGTGGAACTCCACCGTGCAATTGACACCGAAGAGACTGCCCATGCATGGGGCGACATCGCGGCGATCAAGAAAGCAGCAGGATGCAAGCTCCTTGTGGCAACCGCTGGCGGCGTCCGGGTCAATGTTGTCAAGGATGCCCTCAAGGCAGGTGCAGATATCCTTGTGGTTGGTCGTGCCATCACTGCGAGCAAAGACATCGGTCATGCAGCAGACGAGTTCTTAGAGCAGCTCAACCGCGAAGAGATCGACCAGTTCCGTATTATGACGGATTTCTGATAATATCTTTTTTTCAAGAAAAAGTCTGACCTTTTACTTTCATTGTCAGATATACTGTTCATTTCATGTATTGCTCTCTTTTTATCGAGGAGTGCCGGATTGGATAAATGACCGTGTAGTATTCTCACTTCTGGTTGGACAAAGCAAATTTATTTTACGCTTTTACAGCATATGACCCTGATATAAGCTAAGTATCTGTACATTATGTCGCCAGCTCCCCGGATCCTTATTGTGGATGATGACAGTGTTATTGCCCATCTCATCTGCCCTGATGCTGCAAAAAAAGGGCTACAATATTGTGGGAAAGATATATTCCGGGGAAGAAGCGGTTTTAAAATCTCCAGATCTGAACCCGGATCTTGTTATCATGGATATCCGTTTATCCGGACATCTGGATGGTATAACGGCAGCCCGTTATATTTTCCAGCTCTTCCAGTTCCCTATCATTTTCATCACCGGGACCGATGATGAAAAATTCCTCGAAGAGGCTAGATATTCTCAACCCTATGGGATTATCTTTAAACCGTTTATGGATATTGAGCTGAAATCCAATGTGGATCTTGCTCTTTATATTCATAGCATCAGGAAAAAATCTCCGGAAAATTATCCTGTTGGAGATCCGGATAAGATCACAGGAGCAAACGAAGTCATGATTATCATGGACCCAAAAGGCAGGATTATCTTTTTCAATCCCTATACGGCCTGGTTTATCGATCTTTTCGAATCGGAGATCCTAATGCATTACTGGAGAGAGGTCCTGATGCTTATCAACGACCAGTCCGGCGAAGAACTAAAGGATCCGATCGATGAAGTAGTCCAGCAAAAAACGGTGGTTATGTACAATGCCAATACCTCAGTTGTTACAAAAAACGGCAAGCGCCGGAAGGCCAGTGTTCTTGTACAGCCAGTCAAAGACGATCGTGGGAAACTACTTGCGCTTACCATGAAAATCAAAGAGAAATAAGAACGTTGAAGCATCCTAAATGGAGAATTGATCCTCGTTTTGGGCCGGTTTTACTCTCCATTTCCGGAAGTATAAAAAATAACGGGGACACGCCGTTCATATATCATTGGATTTCCCAATCACGTTCCCGTATTTATCTTATAGGGGAATGTTGTGCCTGAGATCCGGAATTGAGCTTGCTCCGTAATTGTTTGCCTGAAGCGGACAAACCAAAATCAGGAGGTTTTCCACCGCGTGTTCCCTCAAAGTGCGAAGGGGATCCACTGCTTTTCCCAAGATGGGTGCACTACGGCGGGATTATTCTATTTTGTGTTAATACACTTTTGATAACCATCCATCTCTCTGACTATAACCGGTACTTACTTCTCGCAATTTTTAGCAGCATTGGGCCGGAAGGTGGGGTTTTCCTCCTTGGAATCTTACTGATGTATCATTTTTTACCCGTGGTCTTGCTATCCCACCTGTCCTTTAGTAAGGCCGTGTCAATGGATATCGCAATTTTTTTCAGGTGTCGGAAAGGGTGTTCTGGGTCAGAACTCTTTTACGGACTCTGTGTTCATACAAAGAGCATAAATAATCCTTAATCAGCAATACCAGATGTATGTCAGGTACGTATTGCCCGCCATTTGGGATTGTGTTGGCACATATTTTTACTATCCTTTTTTCGATAGGTATGATCTGGGATATTTTACAGTCTTTATCACTGCGCGGTTCCGGGCCAATTCCCCCTATGACGTATTTCTTTTTTTTGGCATTTGCTGCGGTTCTCGTACTTTCCTCTTTCATCCTTATCCATATGTTGTTCCCTAAACGTGTGCTTATCCCGCCACCCTGTCTTTAATTTTTTTCTTCGTCGTGAAAAAAACAAAATCCATACCAGGAAACAGGATTGCAGTACCTATCGTGTATGGGTACAAACCGTTCCGTAATGAACAGTGAGCTGTACCCGGTTATACTCGTTCATGGTTGGAACAGCCATCCCGGGATCTGGAATCGCCATCTACCCCGGCTGTCAGAAGAGTCGATTCCCTTCTGGAAATTCGACCATACTACCAAGAACGGAGCGGATCTATCTGAACTGGCAGCGGCACGGGAAGCCTCTGCAGGTGAGATGCGGGGCACGGGTATGCAGGACCAATTGACATGGCCTGTCACTCGGTTGGCACCTGTATAGCCCGGTTCCTTTTCGAAGTGGTGGAGAGGGCTTCAGAGCCCCAGAAGATCCGGCAGCTTGTCACCGGTTAAACCCGTGCTGCAATACATTGTTCTTATTATCAAAGAACACCGAAATACGGTAATGATAACCCGCAGGGCGAAGCGAGTATCCCCTTATGGAAATTTTCTCTCAGTAATCATGATCCTCCTGCTCACAGTCATGCTGATAGCTATCATCGCAACCGTCTTGTTTGGTACCATGCCTTTACTTAAAAAAACGGGCTATTTCACGCCGCAGGTGGATATATTCTCGATCCAGGGTCATGAGGTTATCCGGGTACTACACAAAGGGGGGGATTCTTTTGTTCTCAATATCACCCCGGACTCCCCCCGCTACTTCTGGATGGGGATCTATATTGAATCCCGGGATGGATTGCTGCAGCGAGTCAGCCCAGCGCCAGGCATTTCAAAATACCTGTTTGAGCAAGGAGATATGCTGTACATATTCCGGTCCACTAACGGGTATCTTTTTACCAATTCCCCCTCAAATATCGAGGATCCTGGGAACTTTCCTCCTGATACGTTTTATCTGATCCTGAAAGACGCGGATCAGAAGATCAACATTGTGCGAGCAGGTCCGTTCTGATACGAATAGAACCTTCAGAATGAGGTGGAATTCACCGGTGAAATGTTGTTTATTTCTCCGGTAGCAGGCTCTCCACTCCCCAATCCTTAAAAGGAAACGGGTAAACACTGTGTACGTAATAACCGGGGTTTCCACGTTATGGATTTTTTATATTTTGATCAGGTAAACAAACGGCCCCTTCTGATCCCGGTTATCATCGCGACGAGTGCGGGAGTGACGCTTGCCCTCAATATTTATGGACTTCTCCATGGTATCACCAATGTTCTCCCTCATCTTCTTTACATTCCCATTATCCTTGCTTCGTACTACTATCCCCGTAGGGGTGTCCTTTTCACCCTCATGATCTCGGTACTCTACTGCGGGTCAGTTTTTGCTCTGTTCCCTGCCAGCACGGAAGTACAGACAGCAGCACTTGCACGGGTTGTAGTCTACACTGCAATTGCAGTCGTTATCTCTTACCTGAGTGGCAGGATGCACCACGACACCCAGATGTGCCGGCGACTTGTCTCTATCGTTGCCTCCTCAGGTGATGCGATAATGGCAGAAACCTTTGATGGAATCATCACCGACTGGAATGCCAGTGCCGAGAAGCTCTACGGGTACTCCTCAGAGGAAATCAAAGGCAAATCCGTAACCCTCCTTCTCCCCTCTGACAAGCAGGATGACTCACGGATCCTCCTCCAGAAGATAAAAAATGGTATACCCGTTGACCGATATGAGACCGAGCGGCTGACAAAAACCGGCAAACGGATCCAGGTATCCCTCTCGCTCTCACCGATAAAAAATGTAAAGGGAGAACTGGTCGGCGCCTCGGTAAGTGCACATGACATCTCCGATACAAAACACTTGCAGAGCGAAATTCTGGAATCAAAGAATGAATGGGAACGCACCTTTGAAGCAGTTCCCGATATGATTGCGATAATCGGACGGGATTTTCATATTGTCCGGGTGAATAAGGCAATGGCAGACCGGCTGGGAATGCTCCCTGAAGATGCTGTCGGCAAAGCGTGTTACGAGCTGGTCCACCACAGTACAAACCCTCTTGGTTTTTGTCCACACAGCAGTTTGCTGGGAGATGGTCACGAACATACACAGGAAATTCATGAAGATACCCTGAACGCAGATTTTCTGGTGACCGCTTCTCCTCTCATGGATGAAGAGGGCAATATCACGGGCAGTGTTCATGTGATGCGGGATATCACCGAACACAAACAGACCGAAGAGAGCCTGCGCAGAGCAAACAATAAACTAACCATGCTCTCCTCAATTACCCGGCACGATATCTTAAACAAGCTCACCGGGTTGAGGATGTATCTCGAACTCTCGAAAGAGAGCGTGAAGGATCCGGTCTTCCTTGAATATATCGAAAAAGAGATCGAAGCGGCTGGAGCGATTCAGCGGCAGATCGAATTCACACGATTTTACGAGAGTATCGGGGTAAATGCTCCCCAATGGCAGGATGTGACCGAGCGAATACGATCTGCTGCATCCCAGCTCTCTCTTGAAGGGATCACATTTGATATCCTGCTGCCTCCTTTGCAGGTATATGCCGATGCGCTCATCGAAAAAGTGTTCTATAACCTGATTGAAAATTCACTTCGCCATGGTGGCGGGGTGACCAGTATGTCATTCTCCTTTGAAGAGACGCAGAACGGTGCCGTGATTACGTACCGGGATGATGGCGCAGGTATCTCTCTGTCGGATAAAGAGAAACTGTTCCGGCGCGGCTTTGGCAAACATACCGGTCTTGGTCTTTTCCTGTCCCGGGAAATTCTTTCCATCACCGGAATTACCATAACAGAAACTGGTGAACCCGAAAAAGGTGTTTGTTTTGAGATCCGGGTGCCAAAAGGAAGTTACAGCCTGCTATCAGCCTAACCTGTTTAACGCTTAAAAACTTCAGTGAATGAAAAAAGGCAAAAAACCAAAAAAGACCCTGAGAGATGATTGATCATGCCAGAAATTACAACCGATCAGAAAAACATTGCAATTCTCCTTGCTCTGCAAAAAGGCGAGATCACTGAACACCTGATTTACACAAAGATTGCAGCGACCACCAGTGATGACCACAACTGTGAGGTGCTGACAAGGATAGCAGCAGAAGAGCTCGGGCACTATGGGATCTGGAAACGATACACCAAAAGGGATGTAGCCCCCGATACACTGCGGGTCTGGTACTATTATGTAATCGCACGATTACTGGGAATGACTTTTGCTATAAAACTCATGGAGGGTGTTGAGAAGCGGGCACAGTCAATCGATCAAACCCTTCCTTTCACTATTCCGGAAATAGCCGGTATCTTAAAGAACGAAGAGGTCCACGAACGCGAATTGATCGCTCTCATTGATGAAGAGCGCCTGAAATACGTTGGCTCTGTGGTTCTGGGATTAAATGATGCGCTCGTCGAGTTCACCGGAACGCTGGCCGGTTTGACGTTTGCCATCCAGAACACCCAGATCATCGCGGTTGTCGGGCTTGTCATGGGAGTGGCAGCCTCGTTGTCTATGGGTGCATCCGAGTATCTCTCGCAACGATCTGACGGGGGACCTGCGGATCCGATCAAGGCGTCGGTGTACACCAGCATTGCCTACATTATTACTGTAGCCCTGCTGATCCTGCCGTTCCTGCTCTTCTCAAGTCCCTTTATCTCCCTGATATTCACCCTGATCGCAGCAATAGCGGTGATCCTTGTCTTCACCTTTTATGTCTCTGTGGCAAAAGATCTCCCGTTTTACCGGCGCTTTGCAGAGATGGCAGCCATCAGCCTTGGCATTGCGGGGATCTCATTCCTGATTGGTGTTGCAATAAGAACCGTCCTGAATGTCAATGTATGATCGGGAATACCGGTACATCCATTTGTACTTTTTTTAATATGGTTGCCGTTTTCCCCGGAAAAAATATACTGATGCAAATTACCTGCACTCTTAAAGGAGAACGTGTGAACCAACCGCTCACCAAGGTAAAGCAACTGGTTTATTCTGCCAGTTTAATATACCAAAACGATTAAGGGTAATATTCGAACAATGACAGAACCCGATCTCTCGTATGATGAACGAGCCCACGAACTCGCCCAGCAGGGGAAGATACGCGAAGCGCTGGATTGTTACGACGAGGCATTGAAGGCCAATCCGAACAATGACGTGATCCTCAATAACAAAGCAATCGCGCTCATCAGCCTTGACAAGTGCGAGGAGTCTCTGATTTACTCAAAGCGAGCGATCTCAATAAATCCAGAAGCGGTTGAGGCATGGATAAATATGGGTGTAGCGCTCGACAAGCTCGGGCGGCATCAGGAGGCAAGTGAAACCCTGGAACGTGCAGTGGTGTTAAGCCCGTACCATGCTTACGCACGTGCAATGCTGGGGATAGTCTACCAGAAGATGGATATGGGTGATCGTGCCGAGGTGCAGAACCGTAAACTTCAGGAGATTGTCTTTCCGAAAGAATATGCCGGGTTCTATTTCGCTCTTTCTGCATTCCTGTTGGGAACCCTGCTTGGGGGGATACGGACTGTTGAGGGCAAATCTTTCGAAGTGAGTTTCGGTTCGCAGATGATCATCTTTTTCTTCTTCTGTGTGATCTGCTGGTTGTACTGGCGTTCGCGCAGGATGTGGCAGGAGATCAACCGGCATGTGATCCTGGTGCCGTACCAATTACCTGCAAAAGAAGAGAGTTATTCGCGTGGTCTGTATTGGGTACTCATCGTTATGATTATTGTATTTGCGATCGGAATTTTCCTGGGTGGCGATGTCAGATCATACCTTTAGAAATGTCCCTCTATGAGCCATTGGAATACATAATGCGCATCTTGCAGCAATTTTTCATAAGGACGGGTAAAAATATTTCCCGTTCAGACCTGTCATCCATTAACAAAGAACAGTCAGCCAGATTTCCATGAGACCCGGAATTTCCCTTATCAAAGGTTTGAGTGTCCGAAAGAAAATTATCATCCTCTTTTTATCCCTCTCGTTAATCACGCTGCTCATTACCGGTCTTGTGGCATTTGTCACCATCAGCGATATCGGGAATTATGCAGAACAGAGCAGTTCGGCACTCGGTGTGGCAGCGGTAAACGACAGCACTGTCGCTCTCCAGCAGGCGGCGGAGAGTAACCTGATGAGGCTTGCAACTGACCAGGCCGAGATCACCCAACTTTCATTCGATGACACTGCCAGCGAACTGGAGATCCTCGCGGCACAGGCAGTCTCTCTCCAGAATAACCCCCCGTTCCTGCCGATCATTCCCTCCTTTACAAGAAACTCCCCGCCAAATGATCCATTCCGTGGAACCGTTGTCCTCCTTGCCCCCGGATCTACTGCAACTTCCCAATCTGATGAATACCGCACACTCGCCGGGATGGACGATCTGCTCATGGCGATGTATCGCGCTGATACGGAGCTCACCGGCATATATGTTGCAACTGATTCCGGCATCATGCGTACGTATCCCTGGAATGGCAAAACCGAGCCGGATTATGATCCCCGGGTCAGAGACTGGTTTATAAGGGCAAAAAACGCCTCCGGTCCCGTCTGGTCTGAACCGTATGTGGATGCAGCGGGTCATGGCTTGATCGTAACCTGCTCACGTTCTGTTCCCACAAAGTACGGCACATGGGTGATTGCCACTGATGTCACCACCGATACCATCAACCAGAATATTCTCGGCCTCACGCTTGATGGGAGTGGTTATGCAGTGCTTATGGACAGCGGAGGAAATGTGATCAGCCGCCCGGGTCTGTCTGCGGGAAATACGACCTGGAACGAGGCTTTCGCAACAGACAATGTGTTTGAAAGTACCAATCCTCAACTGGTGGAAACCGGCAGGAAAATGGTTGCCGGAATGTCCGGAATCGACCATGTCCGTATCGATAACAGCGAGATCTATATCGCATATGCCCCGGTAAAAACCTTAAACTGGAGTTTCGCCCTGTCGATGCCGGCCTCTCATATTGTAGCCCCGGTGAAAACAACTGAAAGTAAAATCATTGAATCTACCCGGATTTCAGGTGAACATATAGATGCCCAGACTACCCGGATCCTGCAGCTATTTGCAGGGCTTATTTTCATCCTTGTTATCATCATCATCCTGCTATCCGTTCTGCTTGCGAGGATCATCGCTCAACCTGTCGAGCTGCTCAGGCAGGGCACCGTGGCTCTTGGCAAAGGAGATCTTGATTTCCATCTTACGATTGAGACCGGAGATGAATTCGAAATGCTTGCCCATTCGTTCAATACGATGGCCGCAGATTTAAAGCAGAATATTGAGACTCTTCGTCGTACTACCGCAGAGAAGGAACGCTATGCCAAAGAGATGGAGATTGCAAAAGAGATCCAGAATAATTTCCTGCCCGAGTTTATACCTGAAATCCCCGGCATCGAACTCGCAGCCGCCACGCTTCCTGCCATGGAGATAGGGGGCGATCTGTATGATTTTATTCCGGTGACCGGGGACCGGTGGGGGCTTGCCATAGCAGATGTCTCCGGTAAGGGAGTAAGTGCTGCACTGTTTATGGCACTCTGCAGCACCATAATTCGTGTGAGCAGTGGTGCTGAAGCAGACCCGTCAGTTGTCCTTAAGCATGCAAACCAGCTGATATACGCGGACGGGCGATCGAGTATGTTCATTACCCTCTTTTATGGAGTATTCGATCCTGCGAAGAGGACCTTTACCTATGTGAATGCCGGGCATAATCCCCCGATGATCGTACGGGGCGATCCCCCGAACGTCGGGACTATTGAGGAAGGCCGTTGCATTGCACTCGGGGTGGTTGCTGATGTATCTGTCACCTCTGCTGAGCGGGTACTGGAGCCTGGCGATCTCATTGTCATGTACACGGACGGTGTAACCGAAGCGTTCAATCTGCAGGATCAAGAATTCGGCGAAGATCGGCTGGTGACCTACCTGCAAAAACACCGGAATTATCCGGTTCAGGAGATCATTAACGGGCTTATTGACGAGATCAGACGGTTCTGTGGTAGTGCGCCACAGTCCGATGATATTACCCTGGTAATTGTGAGAGTACTATAGGGGGCTCAGGGTTTACTCCGAAATCCTTATCCCCGTTGTCTGATCTATGAAAAAAATGCTGGATCATATGTATCATGACAATTTTTTATTTAAAAAATGGGAACAGATGATAATTTCTAAAAAAACCAATCAGACAAACCGTGTCTGTTCTTTATCCCTGCAGGCAAAGTGGTACTCATCACAGGCCGTATTTGGTGAATATCCGGCACCTTTTACAACCTGTGGTGTTTCAACAGGATGTCCATTCATGGGTTCGCTCATATCGAGAAATGTTTTATCCAATGCTATTACCAGTTTTTCGATATCCCCGGTATCAAAGTCCCCGCGTAACTCAGAGATCAATGCCCGGATTGCTTCCCTGTTCATGAGATCATGGTTAGGCTCTGTTGCAATCATGTTCAGGTTCATATAACAGAGTGCTGCATGATAGGATGTAACATAATTTTTGAGGTCTGCATAGAGCAAATCCCGGTACATGCGACCTTTCATTCTATCGAATGCATGGAGTTTTTCTGTGATCCTGTCGTATTCCTGCCAGAATGTCTCGCTAATACCGGAATCGGTTTGCAGTACGTCAATAAGGAGTGGAATGCCGAATTTTTCATTATAAGGAGCGCAGGCGCGATAGCACCCAAAACTTTCCAACTGTTCGAAGTGTACCTCTGTCTCCTTAATGCTCTCTTCATATCTCTGCAGACGACGCCTGATGTAGTTGATCTGATCGTTATCCATAGCTATGCCTTGTATCAGTTCATTCGAAAAGTCAGAATACGGTATCTAAAAAAAAATTCTTATTTGTATTGCTATGCCATCCTTAAATTTTTTTCTTCACCTCTTATTTAAACCCCCTCCTTATGGAAATATCCATAAATGACAAAAACCTTCGGTGTTATTTGATTTATTCTACGATTGAGCGGTTCGTCACATTATCATTTCTTGAGAACCTTTAAAGAAAAACTGTGTTTCTCGTGTTTCAACCCAGAAAGAAATTTCCTGAGAAACATAATTCCTACGATCTTTTTAGCCAGGACAACCCAGCATTACCGTATCACATGTCGCATGCAGTATCTATCGATGACGGGGATGGACCTGGTTCCTATGCCAAAAAACAGCGGACCGTCCTGATCAGCCTGATTATAGATTTCGTCCTGTGGATCCCGGACATTATTGCCGCTGTTCTTTCCGGTTCGATTGTCCTTTTTGCAGATGCAGTGAAATGCGGCAACGAGATCATTGCAACGTTCCTTGCCTACCTCACCATACGCAAAATGGCAAAAGGTGGTGCCGGGGCGTACGATTACGGTATGGGTAAGATGGAGACGATTACCTCTGTCATCACGGGAGGAGTGATGATTGTCTCGCTGATGATAGTCTTTGTAGTTGCCCTGTACCGTATCGCTGTCCCGGGAGAGCTTGTCCATGAGGGGGTATTGTTGGGTATCCTCCTCATGGTTATCGGTGTGAGCATGAACTCATATCTCTGGCTGAAGAATTACCGGTTCAACCAGAGAGAGCCATCGCCGATCATGGATTCACAGTGGAAGTTGTTTCGTACAAAGGCATTCTCTGATTTTACGGTCCTTGTTTCCCTGATTGCTACCCTGGAACTCTCTGCTTTCAGCTGGTCGCTGTATATCGATCCTCTCGCATCTTTTGTGATTGCAGGTTTCCTCCTGTTCTCGGGATACCGGGTGATCACCACCTCCCTGCCTGACCTGCTCGACAAGACACTCGATGAAGAACTCCAGATGGTGATAGTCCGGCACCTTGCAGTCTTCTTTCATGATTATACCGCCCTTCATGGAGTACGTTCACGCCGTTTGGGAAACAACGTATACATCGAGATCTTCTTGGAGTTTGATGGTGAGAAGAAGATGTGCGAGGTGCAGGGCATTATCAACCGGATCAAGGTATCGCTTGAAGCTCATATTGCAAAAAGTTCGGTGAGCGTGGTACCTACAAGTTCTGCTGTATGCGGAGGTACTATTCCCCCGCCTCCTGATTGATCACATAGGTTTTTTTAAAAAAAATTCCGGATGGACCATAACCGGTCCGCAGTAACGCTGGCATCATCTCATCGTGCCTTATCCGGTACCATCGCTATTTTATCAGCAGCTTCTCATGGAAAGGGTATCTTTGCAGGTTCATCTTCTGGAATAACGGATTTTTACTTCAGGGTGTGAACATCCGCCTTCTCTTTATGGTAGAGCAGATACAGTGTAGCAAGGAGAACCGGGAACAGAAGATCAA
Source organism: Methanomicrobiales archaeon (assembly GCA_025350045.1). Taxonomy (GTDB): domain Archaea; phylum Halobacteriota; class Methanomicrobia; order Methanomicrobiales; family Methanospirillaceae; genus Methanoregula. Next base: position 14,700 of record JANXYM010000099.1, read on the forward strand.
CCCACAATACCCCGCCGATATTGTTGGGTGAGATATCCCCGTGCGCAATGAACTCGTACACATGACCAAGACCGGCACTGAACATGAACAGACCCCCTCCAATAATCGTTGCCAGCCAGAAATGATCCCGGTACTTCAGGCATAGGATACCCACGATACCGATCGATGCATCCCACATACCCACTTCCCGCTGGAAGGGGCTGCCGGTCGCCCACCCGATGGACTCAGCAATCTGATCAGGAAGGAGCAGGTGACCAATTCCTCCCCAGAGCAGGGACAGACCTAGCCCACATACAAGCTGCCACATCAGTATGATCTCCAGTTTCCGGTGCGAATCAGCAGTCTTCTTCTCTTTAGTGATCTGTATCAGGGCAACTATTGCCCCAAGAAGAGGAAAGAGGAGTGTCCAGAGAATTTCTATAAGACCCATAGAATGGATCTTTTGCCGGACGATAATTTAACAACTTTCATCCGCCAGTAAAAACCCGAAACCCGTAAAAAATGGTTTCGTACCTGAAAAAAGAAGATTATACGGGGAGAACCCGGCTGCCATAAATCTCGTTGATAACCTGACCCACACCCATGTAGAGGGCAAGGAGACCGGCAAGGAGACCGGCAAATCCTCCAAGGTGAAGAATGAGTGTGCTGCCTGTCAGTTGCGCTGCTACAAGCAAAATTGCTAGGAGCAGGACCATGAAAAGGGTGAATGCCAGTAACTTGTGCATCTTTAACGTGCAGATGAAAAGGCCAAAGATGAGAAGTGTCCAGACGCCAAGGAAGGCTGCAAGATCAACCGGGCCGGGTGCTTTTGAAATGCCTAGTGCGGGGAGGATCATGAGCGTGGCAAACGAGATCCAGAAAAATCCGAAACTGCCAAAGGTGAGCATGCCAAACGTGTTGTTCTTCTTCCACTCCATAATCCCGACAATCACCTGTGCGAGTCCGCCATAGAAGATCGCCATTGCAAGAATGGGACTTCCCAGAGGGGTGAATCCGGCATTGTGGAGACTGAGTATGATGGTGGTCAAGCCAAAAGCACACAGTCCCAGCGGTGCCGGGTTAGCAGAATTGTCCATAAGGAACAGATTATTCCTGTTTTTTTCTTCGATATGTTCCATTGAATCATCCCTTTTGAATTATCTGGTGCAGATCCCGATTCTTACTGCACACGGGAACAATTTGACTGCTCGGTAGAAACCGGCAACAATGAATCCCTGTGCACCATCGAAAAGAGATGATACAGCAGCCAATGTGGTGCACACATCCGGTAAAATGTGTACTACTATGTATGGTTGTGGTGCATAGATTTAAACAATTCGAACCACATTTCCTGGGTAATGATGAGTATTTGCACCACATGTGGTGATAGGGGCCATATATTACACCATGACCCCCAACCTGAGAACGGGTTTTATCTGCGGGAAAAACACACGAAAAACCAATTTTTGGCTTTTAATAAAAAAGGGGGGAAGCAATAACGTAAATACCCGCAATCAATCCTCAAACTGCGGTTTGTCCTCTCCTTCAGAAGCTCGGATAAATAGTTTCTCAATGGGTATACCGAATAACTCAGAGATCCTGAACGCAAGGTCAAGGGAGGGATCATATTTCCCTTTCTCTATGGCAAGGATGGTCTGCCGCGTCACTGCCAGTCTTTCAGCCAGAGCTTCCTGGGTGAGATCGTGTAATGCCCGGTAGGCCTTGATCCTGTTCTTCATCCTGCCCCGTACCTCTCGTGGGAAATTTTTATTGATGGTAAAATGGTTATGGAGTTGCGAATTCCATCGAGTTATGCCTTTTAGCGATAACGGACGCGTTCGCATTCATTCTGTTCCGCTCATTTCAGAGTGCATAGAAGACAATGATCAGAAGAGTCATGACCACAATCAGTGCACTCCAGAGAGCCGGGTTGTTGATCGTGCGGGAATGCCGCTCGTGTATGGTCACCGGATACATCAGGGAAAAACCGGTATAGATGCCGATGTATACGACAATATCCGGACCAAGCCTGCTTTCAGGGATATGAAGGATATTTTTTAACACAATCACAAGGGCAAAAAGACAGGCTCCTGCTGTAAGGGCAAAACGAATTCTCCCGTCTCCAAGACTATGACTGATTCCCGGTTCCTCTTTTTCACATTCAGGGGTGAACGTAGAAACAGATGATGAACAGGTTTGCTTAATCATGCTCGTACAACTCCAGATTATGATAGAAAATGTAAATTACTCTTTACATTTTAAAAAGTATCTTTAACTTTTTGGAATATATATTTTACTAATACTGAATGGAACATTTAATGAAAAACACATGATTCGGGAAAAAAAGCCCTATGCCGTTCCCGGGAAAACACAATAATCTTTGGATAGCATGATATCCCAGTAAAAAAAACCCGTATAGCACGAAGAGTATGCAGGGAACCGTAATTATCGGGCTCGTCCAGATGGCTGTCGACAACGACCCGGAGGCGATGCTGAAAAAAGCACAGGAGAAAGTAGAACAGGCAGCAGAAGCGGGTGCAAACATCATCTGCCTTCCGGAACTGTTCAGAACCCGCTACTTCCCGCAACATATCGGTGTCGATACGGCAGCATTGGCAGAGACCGTTCCCGGTGCATCTACAAATACATTTTCTGAGCTTGCCCGGGCACACAATGTCGTGATCATCGTTCCGATCTACGAAAAAACACCCGAAGGCCGGTTCTACAACACTGCTATTGTGATCGATGCCGATGGCACTTTCCACACACCTTACCATAAGGTGCACATCCCCCAGGATCCCGGGTTCTTTGAAAAGGGGTACTTCTATCCCGGAGAGGAGTACCGGGTTTTTGATACCCGGTACGGGCGAATCGCGGTCCTCATCTGTTTTGACCAGTGGTTTCCCGAGGCAGCACGTTGTGTTGCGCTTGATGGTGCAGAGATCATCTTTTACCCGACCGCAATCGGCCATCCCGGGGGAGATGAACCGGCTGAAGGGGACTGGCACGAAGCATGGGAGCTGATCCAGCGGAGTCACGCAGTAGCAAACAGTGTTCATATCGCCGCAGTGAACCGGGCGGGTCAGGAAGAGAGGTGCTGGTTTTTCGGAGGATCGTTCATCTGCGATGCTTTTGGCAAGATCGTGGCCAAAGCCGGGGATGGTGAAGAGACAGTGATTGTATCGATCGATCTCTCTATGAACCACTCGGTTCAGGAATCATGGGGCTTTTTCCGGAACCGTCGTCCCGAAACGTACGGTCGGATCGGGGTTGGTTTCCCGGGAGAGAGCGGAGTTTTTCCTGCATTGCGAAAAGGAGATACTCCCCGTAACCGTGGATTCCACATGCCCGCAGAATGGGAGCCCCATGATGCAGTCTGGCTCTCGTGGCCGCACAACAGTAATACCTTTCCCCACCTCAGTGCAGTTGAAGTGGCATATTATGAATTCATCCAGGCAATCCATTCTTCTGAACGGGTCGAACTCTTTGTCCCCACTGCAGTTATCCACCGTAAAGTCAGGGCCCGGCTCAGGGAAGGAGGCACAGATCTGTCCCGGATCACCCTGCATACCAGTGATTATTCCGATGTCTGGATTCGCGATTACGGCCCTACGTTCCTTGTAAACCGTACCCTGGAAAAGATCGCCATTGTCCACTGGGACTTCAATGCCTGGGGCGGAAAATACGAAGACCAGATCCGTGATGGCAGGATCCCGCTCACTATGAACCGCCGGCTCAGTCTCCCGATATTTACTCCCGGGGTTGTACTGGAGGGAGGTTCGATCGATGTGAATGGCAAAGGAACCGTACTGACAACCCGTGCCTGCCTCCTCAACCCCAACCGTAACCCGAGTCTGTCAGCAGATCAGATCGAGGATTACCTCAAAGAGTATCTCGGTGTCGAGAAAGTGATCTGGCTCAATGAGGGTGTAGTCGGCGACGATACTGATGGGCATATCGATGATATTGCCCGGTTTGTCGGCCCGTCAACCGTGGTATGCGCCTATGAAACCGATATCGCAGATGCAAATTATCCTGCCCTCCATGACAATTATGAGATACTCAGGCAGTCCTGTGACCAGAGTGGAAAACCGCTCACGGTTGTGAAGCTGCCCATGCCGGCACCCGTGCTGGATGGTGAAGAGCGCTATCCTGCAAGTTATACCAATTTCTATATCGGAAATTCCGTTGTTATCGTGCCGGTGTTTAAGGATCCGCACGATGCTGAAGCGCTGCGGATCATCCAGAATCTCTTCCCTGAGAGAGAGGTAATCGGGATCAATGCCCGCGCAATGGTGGAAGGATTCGGTACCTTCCACTGCGGGACCCAGCAACAGCCACGTCTGTAAACAGCAGGAATATAATCGAGAGAAAAAATAATTTCCCGGTCATTCACCGCGCTGTTTTTTCATATCCGTTCTAGTCAGGGCGGACATCCCGGGCAGACAATGCCAACCCGGTCCGCTGCCTCCCTTTGGTCAATCGCATCAGAACCGTCATAATTTTTGACTGTAGCAATAAACATGCATACTGATAACCGGAAACAGGATGATAATCAATGCTCTTTCTTTCAGTACAGGAAAAAAACCAATGGGCTCAGTATGCCAGAGAGATCGCACAAAATGGTGCCGGGCCAGCGACGTATGAATCGAAAATTCGCAAAAACCTGTTCTCTGCATTCTGCTTTTATATCGGTACCCTGCTCGCGGCTCAGGAATATGACTGTCGCAGTATTGCATGGCTCGAGGCGGGAACGATGTGCGAGGAGGATGGTATGTTCTCATCTTCATATCTTATGGGTTTTTTACAGCGGCACCAGGGACAAATGATCAAACCTGCGGTTGCGTTCCGGGATCCTCGGCCGTTTGTTCATTTCTCTAATGTGCCGATCATGAAAGCAGCACGAAAGCAGCTGGTGTACCAGTGCGCACACTCTCTCCCTTCATTTGACAATGCTGTGCGTTTTATGGATATCGGGTGCGGTGACGGGGCACTTACCGTGCTGCTCCTTTCCCATCTTCTGGAGTCCGGGAAAGTTCAACAGTTTTCGGAAATCCATCTTGTGGACCCATCGCCGGCCATGATTGCGCTTGCAGAAAAGACGGTAGGGGACGCTTTCCCTGGCATCACTATCACTACGGAGAATGCACGCATCCAGGACTGTTCTTCAGGAATCTGCCGTCATTATGACATTGCATTCAGTTCTCTCGCATACCACCACATGCCCATAGAAGACAAACGTATCAATCTCACCCGGCTCAAACCGTGGATTGATCATTTCTTGCTGTTTGAGATGGATGCAAATAATGACACGCCAAGCCTGTTCTCCCCGGATCTTGCGTTCTCAGTATACCAGTCCTACGGGAGGATCATCGACTTTGTCTTTGCCTATGATGCACCGCTAGATATAGTAACGGATTGTGTGGATTCCTTTCTCATGACCGAGCTGATCTCGATCCTGACTCAGCCGAGGGGCGAGAGGACCGATTATCATATGCTCCGCACCCAGTGGAATGATCTCTTCAGAACTGTGCTGGGACCGGAATTTGTGCTCCAGTGCGACTCGGCCTGCTATGCGGACGAGTATGTGGCCCTGTTCACGATGCACTATGGGCGGGGCGAATACTCCAGATCGAATACCCAGCGGCTCACGCCGGGTGCAACATTTCCGCAGGTGTTGTAATAGATGACATCAAACCCTTTCTGTGCATATTCTTCGATCAGTACAGGGATCTCGTTCCGGGTTTTGAAGGTGTAGAAATGAATCATTCCACCCTGCACTGCTAGGGGTGAGAGGATGTCGAGAGTCCCGTCCAACCCGTAGGGAGCCGGGATGATCAACCGATCGAACTGACGGTGAGAAAGCAGGTCTGAATCAAAAGCATCCCCGTGAATAGCAGTGATCATTTTTCTCACCTTATTAAGTCGGATGTTTTCTTCAAGCCAGCGGTATGCATCAGGATTCTGTTCAACTGCAATCACCTTTGCCCCTCTGGCAGCCGCAGGGATGGCAAATGGCCCCACTCCGCAGAATGGTACCAGGACCCTTTCACCTCCTTCTATCTGGTCTGTGACCCGCATGCGCTCATACGAAAGACGGGTATTGAAAAAGACCCTGCTCACATCCAGGCGGTAGGCAAAACCGAATTCGTGATGCAGCGTAACGGTTGTATTGCCTGCGAGAATTTCATATCCTGCAGTTCTTTCCTCCCCCGCTACTTTTGCCACCTTATTGAGGACGGTGCGGATGTTCCTGCGATGGGCGATGAGCACCTCCGCTATAACCTGTTTATAGTCTGAAAGTTCCTGTGGGATTGAGATGACGGCGATATCCCCGATAACATCGAAATGATCCGAGATAGAATAAAGCACCTCACCGGGAATGATCCCCCGCAACTGTCTTTGAAGTCCCATGTCTGTCGGATTGTTGGTATGCAGTGCCAATAAAGCGATTGTTTTTCCGGTACGGTTTTCACTTACCCATACCTTAATGTGCCTTCACTTACAGTTCCTCTCTTATGACACGGGTACGGGGGGTCGAAAGAATTCTTTCAGCGTATGCAACCCTGGAAGGAGCTGGTGTCCGTCTGCACCGGGCATTCGGGTATTACGAGGTTCCGCAGTTTGACCCGTTCCTGATGCTGGATGATTTCCGATCACCCCGCACGGAAGATTACCTTGCAGGATTCCCCTCGCACCCGCACCGCGGTATAGAAACGGTCACCTATATGCTCAACGGCTGTGTTGAACATGCTGACAGCATGGGAAATGCCGGCAGTGTCAACGCAGGTGACGTCCAGTGGATGACTGCTGGCTCGGGTATCATCCATTCAGAGATGCCAAAGCCGGTGAATGGCCGTATGGGCGGGTTCCAGCTCTGGGTGAACCTGCCCCGTGCGAATAAGATGATGGCTCCCCGGTACCAGGAAATCGTAAGTTCGGATATCCCTACGGTGTCCCCGCATCCCGGTGTTACTATTAATGTTATCAGTGGACAGGTCGACGGGATAAAAGGTCCGGTAAAAGATATTGTTGCAGATCCCCAGTATCTGGATGTAACCCTCGGCCCGGACACCGTATTTTCTCATCCGGTAAAGGAGGGTTACACTGCCCTTGCCTACGTGATCAGCGGTGAAGGCACCTTTGATGCTGAAGAAGGATACCGGATCAGCAACCGCGATCTTATCCTTTTCAATGACGGGAGCTCGTTCTGGGTACGATCGTTTGACAAAGGTTTCCGTTTCCTCTTCATTGCGGGAAAACCCATCCGTGAGCCGGTTGCGTGGCGGGGTCCTATCGTGATGAATACCCGGGAGGAGCTTCAGCAGGCGTTTAAGGAATATGATGAAGGGACTTTTATCAAAACAAACGCGTAATATGAGGGTTAGAAGGTCCATGCACGATGTATCCCTCACCCCTTCTGCCTGAAGATGCACCGGTAATTTTTCTTTCACAAGACACCCCTTTTCGTCAGATCCCTGATGTTTTCGAATACCGGTTTAATGACATCTGCCCGGAGGATGTTGTGGTGGATATCGGTGCTAACGTCGGGGCATTCTGCATCCGCGCAGCACGCGTGTCCTGCAATGTAACTGCGGTTGAGCCGGTGACCGTTTCCCTGCTCCGGGATAATATCCGGGTAAACGGCGTTTCGGTTCAGGTGATCGACGGGGCACTGGGTGATGGGAAACCCGCCGGGATCAGCTGGGATGAACACCGCGTTTTCACGCCAACCTATACCCTTAACATGATCGCGAAACTGGCGGGAGGCTGCGATTTTTTAAAATGTGATTGTGAGGGGGCTGAGTGGCTGATCAATCCTTCTGAACTCGCGGGCGTAAGGAGGATAGAGATGGAACTGCACCAGCCTCCGATCGGAGGACGGCCGAACCCGGCTCTCCTTGATTATATCGGAAAACACTATAATTTTGAGATAGAGAGGAAACCGGTGCATACAGCGCTTGGCGTCATGGGTGTACTGCATGCAGTACTTCGATAAATCAGGGGAATAAACCCCCCTTATGTTTCACCGGCAAGATTCAAGAGCCCCTGTCACCAACACCCTACAGGGAATTATCATGTGCTCTGATGTTGGTGAACAGAAAAATATGTACCTTGACCAGATCCTCGCTGACCGCCGTTCCTACCGGATGTTCAGGCCGGAGGTTCCCGAGGAGGATGATATCCGTCGTATCCTTCACGCGGGACTGCTTGCACCGTATGCAGCTGCTGCTGTGGGGGATTCGAAGGATTACTTCCGGCGTTTCTTTGTGATGAAGAAGGGATCGCAGAGCCTGAATGCAGCCATTCCCCTTGTCATGGAGCAGGTAAATGTCATGGCACAGGGACTGAATGCGGAGATGGAAAAGAACCCTCCACTCCGCAAGAAGGCAGTCATGTTCGTGCAGCGTCTGGAAATGATCCGGAAGGCCGGTCGGGTGCCCGGCGTCGGCAATGCCCCCTATTACATCGTGGTCGCTGAACGCAAGGGGTTCCCTCCTGTAGAACACCAGTCATTAGCACACTGTCTGGAGAACATGTGGCTGAAAGCAACCGCCCTTGAACTGGGGTTCCAGCTGGTTTCCATTACATCACAGATGTCGGGGAATGTGGAGTTCTGCAAAATCCTGGGAATTCCTGTGGGTGAATGGGAGCTGATGGGATGCGCAGTCGGGTACCCGGCCGATGAACTCTCCCCCTCCATCCGTCCGCCCGTGGAAGATGTAACCCGGTGGCTGGAATAATTTTTTTTAGATTCCGTTTTTCTTTCTCTGATTCCCGTCTTCTTACGAAGTCAGGAAAACATATACCATGCCAGTCCCGCAATGCACACGGCAGAAAAAAAGAGTACGAGTGCGATATTGATGGTTTTTTCTTTTCGGGTCATGGCAGACCATTCACTCTTCTGTTGTTTTGAGACAAACCCGATGAACAGGCCAACTGCCGCCCCGGCCAAGGCACCGAGCGCCACTGCCATCAGGATTTCAAACACATTTGCACTCATGCAGGTTCTCCCTTTCCGGTTACCCACCTATCGATATAAATTCCCCTGCGTTCCATAGCTCTTGCCCTCACACCTTAAAATCTGGCTGAATCCGCTAATGTCTGCGTACATTCCGGATGAAGAACAGTACCGCGATGAATCCTGCAATCAGGAATGCTGCGGAAGGTCCAGCGGTAGGTGTTGTCTCTGTTTTCTGCGGGGGGACGGGTGAAAGCCCGACCGTTACCGGCATGGTCTGGCCCGGGATGACTGTCACCGTTTGTTGCAGGGATGTGTATCCATCCAGTGAAACAGCAACTGTGTGATTCCCCCCGGTAAGATTTCCGGCAGTGAGCGGCGCAATGCCGGTATCTCCTCCGTCTACCTGTACCCTCGCACCTTCAGGGATGGATGAGATTGCAAGCGATCCCGTATCCGGAATCAGCGTTGCAGTAACTTCCGTTATTCTGCCCGCTTCTACCGGGACACGGGTGGATAACTTCTGGTACCCGAACCGTGAGAAGATGATGTCATACGTTCCGGGTGTAATATCCGGCATGCTCAGCGGTGTCTTTCCCTGGTATTTCTCACCCATCATTATGGATGCGCCTTCAGGAACTGATTGAAGGTCCATTGCACCGGGTTGTACTGGTCTGTCGATAGAGATTGAGGGTTTGCCAAGTGTGACCGAGATGGTATTGTAATCAGCCTCACTCAACCGGGACCGGTCATTGGGACCGTTTACCGCCCATATCGTATACGTCCCCGCATCAAGTCGTCCACCGATATTCGCCGTACCCCATTTGTAGCTCCAGTGGTTATCGCCGTCTACCTGCACGTGGGTGAACCCCCCCGCGTCTGCACGTTTCGTGATATCATTCAGCGCAACACCGTTTACCGGGAGATTGGGCCCGGTCAGGAAGAGATAGACCGTCTGACTGCCGTAGGAATAGCCCGAGAGCGGAATGATGTCCCCGAGAGATGCCTGTATTCCCGGTGCGGCAGATACACAGGTGATGAGCAGGATGCAGGCAAGAGCAACCATGCAGGGTACAATGGCAGGATTCTGATGCATAGGTGGTACAGCCGTTTATGTTCCGGAAGCTCTTTTAATCTTTGGATCGCGATGATTATCGATCCTCAGGGTTTATACCGACTGTGGTTTAATTGCAGGGTGGGAAACAGAATATGAACCGGCAGGATCCCTTTTATACCCCATGCTGGGGTGATTCTTTCCCTTACGGTATACCGGAATGCACGATGCTGTCTCCGGCAATTCTGTTGGCAGTATCCCGCTGCTTTGCAGGAGTATAATGCGATTGCGAAGGGGAATGATAAAAAAATGACAATGAACTCTCCTTCCGCAGCAGTACTAGAGTCCCTGCTCCCACGTATGTTTGCAGTCATTGCAGACAACGACCACTATTGTCTTGTCATTGACGGTCTTGCAGTCCGTCCACTCGGTATTTTTTGATCCACACTTCGGACAGTTTGACATGGTGATGCAACGGGCTGGTTATAGTTGGGGAAATAGTCTTGATGTATCTATTTAAAATGTAACCGTTCCCTGGAGCAGATCGCGTAGAACAGAAGTGGTGATCAGGAACCGGTTTGCATGCTCTCGCCCGGCTTTAGTATCGTAACTTTGATATCAGTAGTCCGCTCAATCGCTTTTTTGAACTGATGAGGATCAGCAGTGATCTTTTCCCAGGTATTGTAATGGATAGGGATGACCGTCTTTGCCCCTATGAATGTTGCCGCCATCATCGCTTCTGCAATTCCCATGGTAAAACGCCCGCCAATCGGGAGCAGTGCAATGTCCGGGTGATAGAGTTCCCCGATGAGTTTCATATCCGAAAAAAGTGCGGTATCCCCCGCATGGTAGACATTCACCCCATCCATACCGATAACAAATCCTGCAGCCGCACCGGCCGAAAATCCCGGCCCTGCCCCTTCAATAAAACTGGAATGCAGTGCGGCAGTCATGGTGAATGATATCCCGTCAACCCTGATGGTGCCCCCGATATTCATACTTTCTACCGGAAGCCCCTTTGTTTTGAGGTACCTGGCTATTTCGGTGATTGCAACGGTCTTACGGTTGAGTGCAACTGCCTCTCCCATATGATCCGCGTGGCCATGCGTGACTGCGACAATGTCCGGATCTGTTTCCCGCACGCTGCCGCCTTCAATGTAGGGATCGATGAGCACTTTTTTTGAACCGGAAAGCAGCACGCACGAATGCCCGAGCCAGGTGAGTTGCATGTATGCAGATCAGGCTCGTATGAAGAAGAAATTTGTCATTTGAGAAGGCAGGAAGGTAAAACAGGGCGCACCATGACTAAAAAAAGGTCTGATGCGGGTAAAGGGTATGCCTTTTACGTCACATCAATCAGTTCTGCTTCGGTGATATCTATGGAGTCCCCAAGACTGTCTGCAGTTGCGCTCCGGGTCATCTGTTCGGAAAGATCGCGGTCTTCCATAACGTCCCGGATGCGATCGATGTACATATCAATCGTGGGGTCTTCCTGCTCTTCGATCACATGGCGGTATTCGCGGAGCGTTGAAGGGCTGACTCCCAGCTCCTCGGACACTTCTTTCATGGTCTTGCCTGATGTGATCAGTTCTTCCATCTTCACTTTATCAAAGGGCATCTTGAAGTCAAGCTCGCGGAAGAGCTTGAGCCGAACCCTTGCCCGTGCCACTGTCTTCGACAGCTTCTCATCACCAAGTTCCCTGGCGATCTCGGTGTCATTCTTGCCAGCATAGAATAACGTGACGAGTTTGGCGAGCTGGATCGGCTTTAATGAGGTTTTGAAGATTCCCTGTTCTGTGATCTCTCTCATGACGAGGGCGACCTCGCGTTCGATCGCGTCGCTGTCTCTCAAGGTACCATGGATATTTTTCATAGGCTCGACAATCTTGGTCTTGCCCGACATGGAGCTGAAGAGTTTTAAGAGCTGTGCCTTGCGTTTGTCTTCGGTCATTGCGTTCCCCGTACTGGGATTAGGATATACAATACTTCGTGAACTATTTAATCCTATCTTAACGCGTTGTTTGACCAAAAGACCTTTAAATTGGTGTTTAAATGCGCATGTTCAGGAGCACTGTTTCGTGTCCAGATCGCTCAATATGACGCGCATTTTTTTTATTTTTTTATTTCGTTTAAATGTAAAACCGGATGGCGGAATGATGACTGTACCTTTTTTCCGTATCCTGCCATCCGTGTACATACACGCTTGAGAGAAACAGATGAGAGTCTTTTTGTCGTCAGTTGTTCAATGCTAGTGATAGTTTGATCAGGGATCACCATGAGCGACGTCTTTGAAAAAGTGATGGATCTTGCCAAACGCCGGGGGTTCATCTGGCCCACATCCGAATGCTATGGGGCTGTGGCAGGTTTCATCGATTACGGCCCGCTGGGCGCAATGATGAAACGGCGGGTTGAGAATATCTGGCGGGATTTTTACGTTATTCAGGAAGGCTACTACGAGATCGAGTGCCCTACTATTGCCCAGGAATCGGTTTTTATTGCTTCGGGACACGTGAAGGGATTTTCTGACAAGATGTGCCAGTGCCCGCACTGCAAGGAGTTCCTCCGGGCAGATCACGTGGCAGAAGCTGGCGGGGTAAAGAATCCGTCGATTATGAAGAACGAGGACCTCGCAGCAGCGATTGCATCCTGCAAATGCATGGCCTGCGAAGAAGAGCTCGGTACGGTTGAGGTCTTTAATTTCAACCTGATGTTCCAGACGACAATCGGCCCCGGTTCGCAGCGTGTCGGTTACCTGCGTCCCGAGACGGCACAGGGTATGTTTGTGGATTTCGCCCGGCTGCTCCGGTTCTACCGGGACAAGCTGCCCTTTGGTGCTATCCAGATCGGCAAGTCCTACCGGAACGAGATCTCCCCCCGGCAGGGTATGATCCGGCTCCGGGAGTTCACGCAGGCAGAAGCCGAGATCTTTGTCCACCCGGACGAGAAGAACTGCCACCCCTCCTTCAGGCGTTATGCAGATTATACGATGCCGCTCCTCACGTACGTCCAGCAGGAGAAATGCGAGGAAGCAGTCCCGATGTCCATGCGGGAAGCCGTGGACAAGGGGGTAATTGCCAATGAATACCTTGCCTATTACGTGGCCCTCACCCATCAACTTCTTGTAACAATCGGCATCAAACCCGAACGGCTCCGCTTCCGGCAGCACCTGCCCGATGAGCGGGCCCATTATGCCACCGACTGCTGGGATGCCGAGATCCGGTCCGACCGGTTCGGCTGGGTCGAGACCGTGGGACTTGCCGACCGCACGGATTATGACTTAAACGCCCATGCCAAAGAGAGCGGCACCCCGATGACCGTCTTCATCCAGTATGATGAGCCGAAGAAAGTCGCACGCCGGCGGATCATCCCGAACATGAGTGTGCTGGGCAAGCAGTACCGCACGAAAGCCAAGGCGATCTTTGAAGCGCTGGCGGTTGCGTCCCCAACGGCTGATGGTGCCGATGTGGAAGTAGATGGTGAAACGATCCACATTCCCGCTGACCTGTTCGAAGTCCGCGATGAGATCATCGATGTCCGGGGCGAGGAGATCGTACCGCACGTGATCGAACCCTCGTATGGTATCGACCGCATGTGTTATGCGGTGCTCGAAGGGGCCTATGATGAAGATGTTGCCGATGGTGAATCCCGCACGGTGATGCGCTTCTCCCCCAACGTAGCCCCCATCCAGGTCGCGGTCTTTCCTCTCATGACCCGGGACGGTCTTGAGGAGATTGCCGATACAATCACCCGCTCGCTCCACAAGGCCGGTATTCTTGCCGAGTACGATGACAGTGGTGCGATTGGCCGGCGCTACAGGCGGCAGGACGAGATCGGGACACCGTTTGCGATCACGGTCGATTATGATACGAAAGAGGACCGGACCGTTACCCTCCGGGACCGGGACAGCATGAAGCAGGTCCGGATTGCGATCGACAAGGTTCCTGCCACGGTCTGCGCCCTTGTGGACGGTAGCCAGAAGTTTGCAGAACTGGAATAATTTCCGATTCACTCTTCTTTTTCGAATACTTGTTTTAAATTGATCATCCATCACGGGGGATTAAAATAATGGTGGGGGCTGATGCCCCCGTACCCCCTTTGTGATAGGTACCGTCGCCCCGAAGGGCGCCCCGCGGCGGCCTCAATAAACGTACGCACTTTCACGAAGCCTCAAAGAAATTTTCACCCCACACAAATCTCTATATTACCGAGCGAAACCTAACCTCTCACCAACCAAATGAGCGAATACATCAGCCATCCCCTGGTCAGGCCGGACAGCATCGAGAAACGGGAGTACCAGCTCTCGATTGCCATGCGGGCACTGGATGCCAATACCATGGTCATCCTGCCCACGGGTCTGGGGAAAACGGCCGTTGCCCTCCTCGTTGCTGCATCCCGGCTCTATAACGAGGGAGGCAGGATCCTGATGCTTGCCCCGACAAAACCACTCGTGGAGCAGCACCTCCGGTATTTTGAGAAGTACCTTATGGTAAAACCCAGGGAAGGCAGCTCCACATCACCGTTTGTCATGTTCACCGGTGAAGCCCCCCCGGCAGAGCGGACGGAGGACTGGAACCGGGCCACCGTGATCCTTGCCACTCCTCAGGTGGTGAAGAATGATCTCCTGGCCGGCCGCTACACGCTTTCAGATGTTTCCCTGCTGATCGTGGACGAATGCCACCGGGCAGTGGGCAACTATGCCTATGTCTTCCTGGCCCAGCGCTACATGGGTACCGCGGACAAACCTCTCCTCCTCGCAATGACCGCATCACCCGGCGGGGTGCAGGAGAAGGTGCAGGATGTCTGCTCGAATCTCGGCATTGCCCATATCGAGAACCGGACCGAGAATGATCCGGACGTGCGCCCGTACGTGTTCGAGCGCGAGCTGGAGTACGTCACGATTGATCTGCCCCCCGACATCAAAGCAGCGATCAACTCTCTCAATGAGCTCATAGACGACCGGCTCGCCCTGCTCATATCGCTGAACTTCACGGTGCCCAAACGCGAGAAACTCTCGATGAAGGAGCTCAATGCGATCAATGCCCAGATCCAGCACCGGATCCAGAACCAGGACCCGGCTGCCTACTCGGGCGCATCGCTCTATGCGGAACTGATGAAACTGCGGCACGCGATCACCCTGGCAGAGTCACAGGGCAGTGAAGTGCTCAAGGGGTATCTTGCAAAGCTGGTGGCCGAAGGCACGGGGGCCGGGGGGAGCAAGGCCAGCCAGCGGCTGGTCAAGGACCCGGTCTTCCAGGAACTCTTTGAACGCACGCTCGGGTGGACCCGGGAACTGCACCCGAAGCCCGATATCGCCCTGAAACTCGTGCAGGACCAGCTGGTCTCCCACCCCGACAGCCGGATCATTGTCTTTGCCACGTACCGCGACACGGTGCAGCTCCTTGTGGATCACTTCACCCGGCAGGGCATCTCCTGCGAGCGGTTCGTGGGGCAGGCAACCAAGGACGCTGAGAAAGGGCTCTCGCAGAAGAAGCAGATCGCGGCCCTGACCCGGTTCCGCGAAGGCGAGTTCAAGGTGCTGATCGCCACCTCGGTAGGAGAGGAAGGCCTTGATGTCCCGGCAACCGACATGGTGATCTTCTACGAGGCTGTGCCTTCAGAGATCCGGTCCATCCAGCGCCGCGGAAGAACGGGAAGGTCCGGTGCAGGAAAGATTGTGGTCATGGTCACGAAGGGGACCTCAGACGAGGTCTTCCGCCACGTCAGCGCATCGAAAGAGAAACAGATGCACAAGAGCATGCGGACCATGGGCAGCTATTCCCCCCCCGCTGCCCAGCAACCACTGGTCGTGGAGCAGGAAACCCTCGATGAATTCACCCCGCAGGGACCGAAGATCATCATCGATGACCGCGAGACCTCCTCAAAAGTGGTAGAAGTCCTCTCGAACATGGGAGCCGTGATACGGATCGAGACACCCATATCCACTGTGAGGGCCGCAAGCACACCCTTGATCGCATTCGGGTGCATGTCCCTTTGGGAATAGAGATCCCCGCCCTCGATAATCATCACCGGGCGGGTGGCCGATTCCGCCATAACCTTCACCTGCCCCAGAAGGTCGCGGTTGATCAGGGTATCAACAAAGTCCCTCGCGGTCTTGCGCTCAACGAGGATCCGGTCGCCGATTGCGTAATCCCCGTGGGGGAGGCGTTCGATCCGGATCTCGGCGCCCATGTTCGAGAGCACCTCTACCACCTTTGAAGAGGTTTCGCGGTCGTCGATGATGATTTTCGGTCCCTGGGGGGTGAATTCATCAAGGGTCTCCTGCTCCACGACAAGGGGTTGCTGGGCTGCGATGGGGGAATAGCCGCCCATCGTGCGCATGCTCTTGTGCATCTGTTTTTCCTTTGC
>JANXYM010000070.1 GCA_025350045.1 Methanomicrobiales archaeon
CTCCTGCAGTTCGACTTCCTTCTGGAGCAGGTACATGGATTTTTCCCGGAGCTCCCGCCAGTCGGGTGCAACGTTTTTTGTGTACCATTCCCCGATGCTGTCGAGGTACAGCGAGTAACTCTTGATCCAGTTCACCGAGGGGAAATGCCGGCGGTACGCCAGGCTGGTATCCAGCGCCCAGAACGTCCCAACCACCCGCAGCGTGTTCTGGGTGATCGGTTCCGAGAAGTCCCCGCCCGGGGGTGACACTGCGCCTACCACCGTGATGGAACCGTTCCGATCTCCCGAACCCATGCAGACGACCCGGCCGGCCCGTTCGTAAAACGCAGACAACCGGGTGGCAAGATAGGCCGGATAGCCCTCTTCTCCGGGCATCTCCTCAAGGCGACCCGATACTTCCCGCAGTGCCTCACCCCATCGCGAGGTCGAATCCGCCATCAGGGCCACATCATACCCCATGTCCCGGAAATATTCTGCAATGGTGATGCCGGTGTAGATAGACGCCTCCCGGGCAGCGACCGGCATGTTGGAGGTGTTGGCGATCAGGATCGTCCGCTGGATTAAGGGGAGATTGGTCCGTGGATCCACCAGCTCGGGGAATTCTTCGAGCACATCGGTCATCTCGTTGCCCCGTTCCCCGCACCCGATATACACCACGACCTGCGTATCGGACCACTTGGCAAGCGTCTGCTCGGATACCGTCTTTCCGGTCCCAAAGCCGCCCGGGATCATCGCCGTCCCGCCCTTGGTGACCGGGAAGATACAGTCAAAGACCCTTTGTCCGGTGATCAACGGTAGGACCGGGTCGAGTTTCTTCCGGTGCGGACGGGGAATCCTGACCGGCCAGACCTGCATCATGGCAAGAGGGGTTGCGGAATCAAGGGTGCAGATCGTCTCTTCTACGGTGAACGAACCACTCCGTATATCGGTGACCGTCCCGGAGACATGGTGGGGGACAAGGATCCGGTGCTCGAAATGGAATTCCCGCACGGTCCCTAAAATATCACCGGTTGCAACCGTATCCCCCAACTTCACGGAGGGAACAAACTCCCATATCTTCTCGCGGTTGAGCCCCGGGGCCGATATGCCACGGGCAATAAAATCCCCGCAGAGTTTCAGGAGCACCGGCAGCGGACGCTGCACCCCGTCGTAAATGGACGCGAGGAGCCCGGGACCGAGTTCGACCGAGAGCGGTTTTTCGGTATTTTCCACGATCTCGCCGATCGTAAGACCGGTGGTGTCTTCATAGACCTGGATCACCGCATCATCTCCCTCAAGACGGATGATCTCCCCCCGGAGCGCCTCTTCTCCCACCTTTACCACGTCATACATCTTTGACCCTTTCATACTGCGGGCAATGATAACGGGGCCGGAAATTCGTGAAATGGTTCCTCTGATCATGCCATCACCTCTTTAAGACGATATTGTACCCGATCGCTTTTCTCATGAGTCGTTCGATATAGGTCCTCCGATCAATCTCTCTGGATTTCGAAGGGATCGGGATGATGAGCGGGCGGTGCATCTTCTCTATACGGTCCATCATTTTCTCATCCAAAGAGAGCATGAACTCCTCGTTCACCGCCACAATACCGATATCGTCCTTGTACAGCAGCGGCGGGATCACTTTTCTGGCCTCGTCCAAGCTTCCCGCTTCGAGGACTTCAACGCCGGCTAGCCGGAATCCTGATGCTCGATCCTGGTCGGTAACGACGACGAATTTATACATACACGAGCTCCTCTTTCAGCTGCTCCAGGGGAAAATCTGCAGTCTTGCACCGGGAGATGATCCGGATATTGGTGATCTCGTTATATTTTGCCCAGAAATACCCTATCACCGAGGCAACACTCAGCGGATCACCTAAGAAGGCGCCAACGCCTTTCTGTACCAGGAACCGTTCCAGCTGTTTTTCGATCACCGAGATCTTCCGGGTCCTCATGACAGAAGGTGGCAGGTCGGCAAGGAACCGGTAGGGAGTGGTTTTGAGCTCCTCTGCCACCTCTTCGATCGAATGCAGGGTGAGGAGATGATCAAGCTGGCGCTCGTCGAACTCCTTACCTCCGCTGATAAGGAATTTTTTGGCCTCCTTGGGATCGATGTTATCCCGGATCATCCTCAGGAGGGTCCTGAGATTCACGACATCGATCTCCAGCGAGATGATATTGTGTATCAGCCCGTTGTTGTAACCGGGAAGCTTCACCTGTTCGAGCGCGTCAGCGTAATAGTATTCGTCCAGTGCGCACTCGAGAAGGGCCAGCTCACCGGCTTTTAAAAATGCCGGGTACTCTTCCGTTAATGGCCGGGAATAGCCGATCTGCCAGGTTGCGAGCATGTCGATCACTGCCCTTACATCCGGTTGCCGGACGAGCTCGATCAACGTTGCTTCATCGAGCTCCCCGGCAGGTACGAGACAGTCCAGGATCTCTTCATTGGTGATATGGATGTTCTTGCCGCGAAGGATCGTTTTGATGTTCTGGACATCCCAGCGATGGAGGAAGAGGGAGATGTACTTTTCTGCCTCTTCCTCTTTGACAAAGGTAAGAATCTTCCGGAAAGTCCGGGTGAAATTCTTGCGCAGGGCGTATTCAATACAGAGAACGCCCGTATACTGGACTTTGGCTTCGATGATGTCTGATTTATAAGGCGTCTTTTCAAGTTCGGCTATGAGGGACTCAAGATCCGGCTGCAATACCAGGTTATCAAGCGCACGACGGTCCAGCAGGCGACTCTTCATCCCCCGCATCCGTGCGTTGATGTACCCCCAGTCCATCTCAGTCACCCGACAGGATCGAATATATCTCGAGTTTTTTTCGCTCCTGCACCCGTTCCAGCCGTGACTCCACAGTGTTCGAGATGATCACCGAGCCATCGGGAAGGCATGCCACAAGCCCGCCATCAGATACGAGATCCGCAACAATCTCGACGTTGAAGTGTAAGGAGGTAAACGTTCTCCTGCAGAGCTCTTCATCCTGTTTATCGATATGAACATGAAACGCCCCCGCCCCAAGAGCTTCTGCTGTATCCACGGCAAGTTTCTTAAAAATTTCCGGGTATTCATCGCGGTTTCGTAAGCCGGACAACCGGAGCTTCGCCTCGGCAAATGCCGAAGAAAAAAGGTCTTCTTTGATCTTGATCAGATGTACCTTGTTCTCTGCACCTGCAGCGTACATGAGTTTGTTCTTCTCAGTTGCTGCGGATCTCTCTGCCTCAGAAATTTGTGACTGGCGTACCAGATCAGCCTGTTCCCGTGCCTTTTTTCTGACGCTCTCTATAGTAATGCGTGCAGTTTCCCGCAGCTCCTGCTCCCGCTCCTGTGCACTTTCGTCAACTGATCTCAACAGGTTTTCATAGGCCACACAGATCACCAGCTGATCCTTTTGTACTGAAAACCCGGAATGCGCCGGGACAACTGTTTCGTTCTTCCCGGATAAAAGGAAGAAAAAGGTCGTCCGGGCGGGTGAACACGCCCCTTATCGCATCATTCCGGCGTTCGCGTTCTCACTTGACCATCAGGATGATCATGGAAGCGACGACAAACCCTAAGATTACCAGTGTTTCGGGAATCGCTTCTAAAATAATGATCGTCCCGGCAGTTTCCGGGCGTTCGGCTATCGCGCCGGCTCCGGCTGATCCTATCCGTGACTGTGCCCAACCTGTAGCAATCGCACCTGCGGAAAAGGCAATTGCTGCTCCAATGGGTACTTCCCAACCGACCATTCTTCGATACCTCCCAATTAATACAACCTAACAGGTTGTACCTATATTAATGTATGGGAAAATACCGGGGTTTAAGAAAAAAACAACGTCGGTAAACCGCTTCCACCAGGGCACTACTCAAGAACTTCATCCAGGCGGGCGATCGCCTCCTGGGTCATACACTTCTGGCCAAGTACCTCTTTTGCAATAGTAATGAGGGTTTGAACCTCGTTATGGGAAAGCGTGGAAAAGCAGTAATCTTTCCAGCATTCCCGGTCAACATTGATCCATATCTCTCCTAATACATCGCGGAGAACCTTACAATCCTCCGCAGAAAAGCATTGCCAGTCCTCCCCGAAGCTGCGGCGGATCTTCTCATATGCTTCTTCAACGGCTTTTTCCTTCTGGACCTGGAATCGCCGTCTGCCTAAGTCTTCTTCAGTGCTGCGGGACATGGATGATAACTCGTGGGAATTATGCTTACGCCGGGTTATATTGTTTTGGTAAAAATCCGGTCTGATCCAATCTGCCCTGTCAAAGGGGATATTTTTACATGGAACTGCCCTTCTCCACAAAGTATATGCTGGGAGAATGGGATTCATTCAACATTGCCCGCAGGATTGTGGGAAGGGGGATGAAATGCCAGATGTAACGCAGGCTGAGATAGGACGGCGAATGTATCACGTTCACCGTGAGAAACTGGTGGAAGAGGCGATAAAACAGATCCAGCAGGGTCTAGGGGCGGAGTGGAAGTCATTCTCAGAAGATGAGATTCTCCTTCTCGGGCACCTGCTGCAGTGCACGTGGAACACCATCGATCAGAAGATCTGGAATAAAATTACCTTTGCCAGCGTCAGGAAGAACGATGTCCAGAAGATCCTTTCGTATGGCAAAGGGGTTGGCCCGGGAAAGAACCCCGACCCGGCTGCAGTTGTGGAGATCAAAAAGATCCTGCTTGCCGTGAAATGAGTATCCTTTTCATTTTTCCCGCAAATAATCCGGTTAAGGAGTGGCTTTTTATGGATTCTGGAACAGCGATGACCCGGTGCCCCGGCTGTGGGCTATGCCTTCCCAACAGCCAGCACGAAACCCCGGAACGGTTCAATGCCTCAGGGGAATGCTGGCAGCAGTACAGCGACTTGTTGTGCTACACGGTGGCCAAACGGGATACGGGATTTATCCACCAGCATGCCGTGGACGCTTATGCTTCCCAGCACAGCGGTGGAACAACCCGGAATAGTTCCATTGCGTTCGGGCTAATCGGACTGTACCTCGCTCTTGAAAAAGGATATACCGGCAGACAGGTCCAACTGGCACATATGCGGATCGCCCGGATCCAAAAAAACTGGCCGCGGCTGGAGCCACCGGCTAAGCCGGCAGAAATTACCGTGATGGATGTCCTGCGGGCCGGAACCGATAAGAAGAAAGACGCAGTGATCCGTCAGTGGATGGCAGCGGTCTGGGAGAGTTGGGCAGATCGGCAGGTGTGGGTGCGGGAGACGGCCGGGGGATTGATTGACCGCTCTCCGTAATGAGGGGGTTGTGATATAAGGGGGAAATAGATCCTATTCCGTCGCGACCTTCACGCACTCTTCAATCGTCCCGATCCGGGCCAATGCCCCGCACATGTCCGGCACATACGCGAGTGCCTTGCCACTGTTCACCATGATGGCAGAGTACTGCTCCATTACCGGCGAAACCACCATGCAGGTGTCGGCAAAGACCCGGGCGCCGCTCTTTTCAATCGAGTCAACCATCTTCCGGTTCAGATCAATGACACCCTGTGCGGCAAACACATACAGCGGTTTTGTGACGAGTTTTCCGTTCAGCAGCCCGGCAATCGTTGCGAGTTCCCCCGGGGAACAGTGCGGGCAGCCAACCGCAACGGCATCTACGGGCAGCACCCTGAAGAGTGACTCAACCTCTTCGGATTCCACAGCAATGACTTCGAGACCGGATAACCCGAACGGGACGTTCAGCGCTTCCGGGGTGATGCCCTCAACGTGATACAGGGCCACGGCCCCGGTTGCCGCCATCGCAGCCCCGAGTGCCTTGAGCCGATCGCTGTCCGGGTTGAGCCCCGAGAAGAACGGGATACGATTGCCCACCAGTTTGCCGGTATAGTAGCCGAGCGCCCCGTAGTGGGCTATGCTCCAGTCGCGGGTGTCGGCCTGAACACGGACGATCACCTGCGGTTTCCGGTTCTCTGCAAGGTGCAGGCCATAGCAGGGAGTCTTGCCGATAAGGGCAGCGGCAAGTGCTCCCGGCCCGCCTTCCCGGTTTGTCCGGGCCCCGAGCACCGAGTTCGCGTAGCTGACCGCGGAGGACTCCGACCAGGCAAGGTGATCCCCGTACGAGGTCTCCCGCAGGTAATACGGGGTACAGGTGCATCCGAGGCCGATACCCAGCCGCTCATAGGCTGCAACCACGGCCTGTTGCTTCTTTGCGAAATCCTCGTTGACGCCCATCTCCTGCCAGCGTTCCCGGGGCATACCGATGGGGTTTAAGACCGCCGGCACAACCGCACGGGCATCGAGCGAGGAGAGCCACTGGAGGCCGTATTCCCCGATCGTCTTGTAGGATGCTCCGCTGATCTGCGCACTCCGGATGGGTACGAGCCGTTCTGCACCAAACACCTTACCCAGCGCAACGAGGAGCGCGAGCATCTTCGCCTTTGTCTCGCCCTGCTCTCCTGCAAGAATCCGTTCATCTTCGGGATCGAGATACATCGCAGTCACCAGGTGGCACGCGAGAAGTCGGCCTCGCGCCCGAGCACCATCGTTGCATCCACACCGACTTTCACGTTCGTGCCGTCTTCAAGCTGGCAGGGATCGAGCGACGAGCCCCGGACACCGGTGATGACCATGATGTCCCGGTCACCGCTCACCCGGGTAGCAACCGCGTACTCCACATCATGGGGATCATTGGGATCGATATCCTCATCCACCACCACCACATGCTTGAGGGACGTGTGGGCGGCAAACGCGGCCATGATCGCGTTCTTTGCATCACCCTGTGTGCTCTTCCTGATCTGGATTACCGCGTGGAGATACCCACAACCACCCTTGGTCAGTACGACATTGCGGACTTCGGTAACCCCGGCGACTGCCTTGTAGATCTTGGGTTCGTAGGGTGCGCCCATCAGCATCTTGTGCTCGTCACCACCGGGCAGGATGCCGTGGTAGATGCAGTCCGGTTT
>JANXYM010000083.1 GCA_025350045.1 Methanomicrobiales archaeon
CATTATGCACTTGAGGCAAATTTATGCCACACGCGAGTGAATAAGTAATAGCTCAGAGAGAGGATTGAGACCGGCAATGGCAGAAGAACGGGAGATGGACGACGCGCGAAAGCGTTACGAGTTCAAAAAGGCGCTCGAGAAGCTCGAGTTACAACAGGGAGACGGGACGGAACTTATCACGATCTATATTCCCCCTGACAAGCAGATCTACGATGTTACCAATCAGCTCAAGGACGAGTTTGGCCAGTGCGCCAACATCAAGAGCAAACAGACCAAAACCAATGTCCAGAGTGCCATATCCTCTATCCTTTCCCGGCTCAAATACTATAAGCGCCCGCCCCTGCATGGGCTTGCGGTCTTTTGTGGCACCGTCAAGACCTATGGTGATCGTACCGATCTCCAGTGCACGATCGTCGAGCCTCCCGAACCTCTCAACCTCTACATGTACCGCTGCAGCTCGAACTTCGAGCTCGAGCCGCTCAAACAGATGCTCGAAGAGAAGTCCATCTACGGGCTTCTCGTTCTTGATCGGCGGGAGGCCTACTGGGGCTTTTTGCGCGGCAACCGGATCGAACCCGTTGGCGGTACAACATCAACCGTCCCGGGAAAGACGCGCAAAGGCGGCCAGTCCGCTGCCCGTTTCGGGCGTCTCAGGGAGATTGCGATTGCTGAGTTCTATACAAGAATCGGGGAACGGGCCAGTGCTATATTCCTTGCTGAGAAGGATTACTTCGAGCGATTCAAGGGTGTACTTATCGGAGGCCCCAGCCCGACCAAAGAGGAGTTCGAAGCCGGGAACTTCCTCCACCACGAAGTCCAGAAACGGATCATCGGAATCTATGACGTAGCCTATACCAATGAAGACGGACTCTCCGAACTGGTAGACGCAGCAAAGGACGCGCTTAAAGGCATGGGCGTCATCAAGGAAAAAGCGTTCATGGAAAAGTTCCTCAGAGAACTCGTCAAGGATGCCAGCATTGCTGCCTATGGGGAAGACAGCATCCGGAAAAACCTTGAACTAGGCGCAGTTGACACCCTTCTCCTCTCGGCAAACCTTCGTAAATCCCGGCTCCGGATAAAATGCCAGAACTGTAATTTCACTGAAGAGAAGACGGTTCACATTGATGCGGGAAAATCGGTCCGGGATATCCCCCTCGGAATCTGTCCGAAATGTACCGCACCGCTCATTCTTGAAGAAGAGATCGATATCGTAGATGAACTGACTAAGCTCGCTGAACAGAGCAGTGCCAAAGTCGAGCTCATCTCCGATGATTTTGAAGAGGGATCAATCCTCTTCTCCGCATTCGGCGGGATTGCCGCTATCCTGCGCTACAGGACGGGGTGCTGATGTTACTCGAAAAACGGACGATACTGGAGCGCGTGCTTAAAGAGAGCACCGGATTAGAGGATGTGCTGCTGGCTGAAGGTGGGGAGCACGCCGATCTTGCAACGACCGTTGCTTTCGCACTGGCAAAGCAGAAGAAACAGGCACCGGTCAAGATCGCACAGGATCTCGTGGATGAGCTTTCGAAGCATCCTGAACTCGCGGGAATACTGGTTGAAGCAAAAGGTCCGTATATCAATTTCGTTTTCGGCAAAGAATACGTCTGCGATACCATCAGAGCCGCAGTGAAACCGGGCTATGGTTCACTGGAGAAAAAAACAACCCGCGTGGTTCTTGAACACACGAGCGCCAATCCCAACGGCCCGCTCCATGTAGGGCACATCAGGAACTCGATCATCGGTGATACTCTTGCCCGGGCATTCCGCAAGGCTGGATACCGTCTCGAAGTGCAGTACTATGTCAATGATATGGGCCGGCAGATCGCGATCGTGGTCTGGGGATTCACCCATCTCGACAGCACCCAGCATGAGGGTGAGAAAGAGGATGCCCATATCGCCCGCATCTACATAGCAGCCAACCGCGAGATCGAGAAGGATCCGGGAATCACCCTGCAGGTCAATGAACTGATGCAACTGGTAGAGAAAGGCGATACTGCTACGGTCAAGAAGTTCCGGAACGAGGTCTCCCGCTGCCTGGAAGGATTCGAAGTCACTATGAAGAACCTCAATGTGGCGCATGACCGGTTTGTCTGGGAGAGCGATTTCATCCGGAATGGCTACACCGAGAAGATCATCAACAGGATAAGGAAACTCCCGCAGGCAAAACAGGAAGAGACCCTTGCCCTCGATCTCTCTGAGTTCGGGTTCGAGAACAAATACGTGATCCGGCGCAGCGACGGCACCTCCGTCTATGCAGCCCGCGACCTTGCATTCCATGCCTGGAAAGGGGCGAATTTTGACCGAATGATCGATGTGCTTGGTGCGGATCACAAGCTGATCGGTGCGCAGCTCCAGTGCACTATGAAACTGCTCGGGGAGAAGGTACCGGAGATCGTCCACTTTGAATTCGTATCCCTGCCCGAAGGATCAATGAGCACAAGGGCAGGTAAGTTTGTCTCAGCCGATGACCTGATCACCGAGATAAACAAGCGGACCTTCGATGAAGTGACCGCACGGAGACCAGAACTCGATGAGCCGGCCCGGAGAGCAATCGCTCAGTCGGTCGGTCTGGCAGCAGTACGCTATGATATCGTGAAGGTGTCCCCAGAAAAGAGCACCGTCTTTGACTGGAAGGAAGCACTGGATTTTGAACGCCAGAGCGGGCCGTACATCCAGTACTCCCACGCCCGTGCCTGCAGTATCCTGGAAAAAGCCGGCCCCTTTGCGGAATGCTACGATCTCGAGACACCGGCGGAAATTGCCCTTGCCAAACAGATTGCCAAGCTGCCCATGGTTATTGAACGGGTTATCGCTGAGCTCCGGCCACATATCCTGGCCACGTACTCACGCGAACTTGCAGATGTCTTCAACTCGTTCTATCACTTCGACCCGGTACTGAAAAGCGAGGGAAAGGTCCGCGATCGCCGGCTCACGCTCGTGAAAGCGGCGCAGAATACACTCAAAGAGTCATTAGAGACACTTGGGATCGATGCCATCCGCACCATGTGAAGCCCTGCGCAGGCAGGGATACCAGTTTTTTTCAAAGACTTCGGGAGCTGCTCTCAAGCCCTGCATGTGGTGCAAGCGTGCACTCATGGGTGGCGACATGTGCTACAAGCACCAGTTCTACGGGATTGACAGCCACCGCTGCGTCCAGATGACCCCGACCCAGCGCTGCAACCAGCGCTGCCTCTTCTGCTGGCGATCCTATGAAGAGGAGATGCACGAGGAAGAGGAATGCTCTCCCGAAACAATTCTGGCCGGTGTGCACAAGCTCCAGAAGAAAGCTCTTGCGGGGTACAATACCGTTCTTGACAATACAGTAACCCCGGAAAAGTGGCAGGAAGCACTGGATCCAAAACATGTTGCCATCTCGCTCTCCGGGGAACCCACACTCTACAGCCAGCTTCCGGCACTTATCGATCTCTTCAAAGAGAAGGGCTATACAACATTTCTTGTGAGTAATGGGACAAATCCCGATATGCTCCGGCGGTGCCATCCGTACCAGATGTATGTCTCGCTCGATGCACCGGATCGGGAGACCTACATCACAGTATGTCGCCCGCAGGAAGATTACTGGGAACGGGTGAACGAGAGCCTTGCCTTGCTGGGGACACGACGGTCCGCAGTACGGATCACTCTTGTCAGGGATCTCAACGATTTCGCACCGGAAAAATACGCAGCAATCCTGCAGGATTCCGGCGCGTCATTTGTGGAAGTGAAGGGATATATGTATCTGGGATACAGTAGAAACCGGTTGGCTAGAGAGAATATGCCGGAGCATGAGCGTGTGCGGGCTTTTGCAGAGAAGATTGCCGCCGCGTCCGATTACCGGATCAAAGATGAGAATCTATTGAGCAGAGTGGTCTGCCTGGAGCGTAAAACATGAGGTTCAATCCCGAAGAATGGAAACGAAAGTCGCATGAGAATTTTGAAGAGGCATGGCACGAAGGCCCGTCGGTTATAACACCCCCGGGACATGCAGCAACCTACCCGTGCCTCTCGTTCAAACGTGCTCAGGCGCACCCGATTTTTGCCACGATAAACCGGCTTCGCGAGACCTATCTTTCGCTGGGATTCGATGAAGCGGAAAACCCGGTTATCATTGAGGAGAAGGATATCTACCGGCAGTTCGGCCCTGAGGCGATGGCCGTGCTCGACCGGGTCTTCTACTTAGGGGGGCTCCCGCGCCCAAACGTGGGAATCGCCCGGAAACAGCTCGATGAGATCAACGAGATCCTGATGAGCCACCGGAGCCCGCTCGCTCACGGGGATGCCATGCCGGCTGCACAGGCCCATCACCATGAGCATTATCAGGCCATGACAAAGGAGACCGAGGAGCACCTGAGAGAGACACTTCATGCCTACAAGAAATCGGAGATCGACGGCGACGAACTCACCTTCGAGCTCTCCAAGGTATTAGGTGTTGACGATGCACTGGTTGTGCATATTCTGGATGCGGTCTTTCCGGAGTTCAGGGCGCTTGTCCCGGAATCCTCGCGCTCCACGCTGCGCAGCCACATGACAAGCGGCTGGTTCATGACGCTCGGTGCCATCTGGGAGAAAACTGCGCTTCCTATCCGGCTCTTCTCAGTGGACCGCTGTTTCCGCCGCGAACAGGCCGAAGGGCCGACCCGGCTCATGACCTACCACTCGGCATCGTGTATTATTGCCGGAGAAGATGTCACCATTGAAGACGGTAAAGCAGTCAGCGAGGCGCTCCTTTCTGCATTCGGGTACACCGATTTCCGGTTCCAGCCGGATGAGAAACGGTCCAAGTATTATATGCCGGATTCACAGACCGAGGTTTACGCCCGGCACCCGGTACATGGCTGGGTCGAAGTGGCAACGTTTGGTATGTACTCCCCCTCGGCACTTGCCGAGTACGGTATCGGGGTACCGGTCATGAACCTCGGACTGGGGGTTGAGAGGCTTGCAATGATTGCATACAATGCCAATGATGTCCGGCAACTCTGTTTCCCCCAGTTCTTCCCTAAAACGATCACTGACAGGGAGATCGCCCGTGCAGTTCATGTGAGAGAAGAGCCGGTATCACCCGAGGGAAAACAGCTTGCGGCAGCGATTGTCCGTATCGCCACAGCAAATGGCGCTGCAGCCGGGCCGTGCTCATTCGATGCATGGGAAGGGACCCTTGGCGGGGTATCCGTAAAAGTGGCCGTAGAAGAACCGGAATCCAATGCGAAACTCTGCGGTCCTGCCTGCTCCAATGAAATTTTCGTACATGATGGATCGATTCTGGGTGTGCCGGATGTCGAGAAGTGGAAACAGGTACGAACGGAGGGAGTGGCAACCGGCATCAGTTACCTGAGCGCGGTAGCAGCACTCGCCGCAGCCCGTATTGAAGAAGCAGCCCGGTGCGGGAAGTCCACCAAGGTACAGGTGAAGATGGGAAAACTCCCCAGTGATATCAACTTAAAGATAGAGGATTTCGCAATGCGGGCCATTACAGACAATAACAAAAAAGTCGATGTGCGGGGACCAGTATTTCTTTCCGTCCGCTCTTCGATCAAGGAATAATTTTTTTTTGCATGGGAGAAATCCTAGAGTTCATTTAACTTTCTCCATTTTTTTAATATGCATGAGTATAACCCATCGATCGTGCCTTCAGGTTTGGTGTTGTGAGGGAGTCGCATGAGTACATTTTTGTGGGCTAATAATTCCCAGAACACGACGGATTATGATACATAGATTAGTCAAAGCATGGTTCAGGAAGAGGCGGTTTCAGACCCTGCAGGATCCATAGCGGATTCAGAGATCACGGATTCACGGCAGAGATCCCCGAGAATAAGTGTGGTCGCATTCTTATCGAGCGGCTGGTTGTCATTGCCACATTTGGGCGAGTAAATACAGGACGGGCAGCCATCATCACACTGGCAGTCCCGTACTAGTGCATGAGCAGTGGCAAACAGGTCGGGCAGGAGCTCATAAGCGTTCTCCGCAAGCCCGATACCCCCTTCGTAACCATCGTACACAAATATAACAGGTTCCGCGTTCTCACCATATGCAGCCGATGATAATCCTCCAATATCCCAACGATCGCACATCACATGCAGGGGCATGAGGGCAATGAGGGCATGCTCCGCTCCATGCAGTCCTCCGGCAAAATCCAGATCCCCTTTCAGAACACGCTGTTCCGTCTCCGGAGCGGGGATAAGCCAGAATGCTTTTGTCCGGAAGGTGAGCGGTGGAAGAGCGAGAGGCTCAACGCCAATGATAGTATCGCCGCGTTTGATCTTGTAACCGGTGTACTGTTCCGTCACTTCCACCACCCCAAAGGCACATTTCACGCCGTTCAATTCACGGGTTTCAAGGGTTTCGAGGATCGCAAGGTCCACCTCTTTTAAGGGCTGCGTGTAGTAATCCACATCGGCCGCAGTTATCCGTACGACATGGGTTTCCAGATCCATCTCTTTGACAAGGAACATTTCTCCCTGGTGGAGGAGGATCGCTCCCTTGTGCGCTTCCCGGTATGCCTGCGCCCGGTCCATGGTCTCAAGCACCCTGCCATGGCACATGATCCGGAATGATTCGCCAGGTATGCCCCCTAGGCTTACCAGTTCTGCAGCCCTGCCACGCCCGGAATATACCCACCCGCGGGCAGTCTTCCTGACCAGATCGGTGGATGCAAGTTCTGGAAGCAATTGGGGGAATGCGTCCCCGAAAAAAACGCGATCTTCGTCTTCACGCAGGGGGAGCTCAGCTGCAGCACAAAGGAGGTGCCCGGATACGATATAGGGATTTTTCGTATCAACAATCGCATGTTCGTGCGAACGGGAAAAGAACTGTTCCGGGTGGTTCATAAAGTACTGGTCGAGCGGATTTGCCTGCGCAACCAGGAGGGCCAGGGATACATCACCCTTTCTCCCGGTCCTGCCGGCCTGCTGCCAGGTGGACATCATGGTGCCCGGGTAGCCGGAAATAATCACGGCATCCAGCGATCCGATATCGATGCCAAGCTCAAGCGCGTTTGTTGAGACAACTCCCTTCATTGTCCCATCCTTGAAGTGAGTCTCGATTGCCCGCCGGTCCTCAGGAAGATAACCAGCCCGGTACGCGCAGATCGCATCTGCAAGCTGTACGCTCGAACGCCGTGCATCTTCACGCGCCCAGAGCGTGATGAGTTCCGCCATCTTCCGCGAACCGGTAAAACACAGTGTCTGGAGATCGTTTTTCACACAGGAAACCAGGAGGTCTTTTGTTTCCTGGTGAGTGGAGCGTTCGCCTACGCCATCATAGAACGGATTATAAAGGACGAAGTGTTTCCTGCCATGCGGCGATCCATTCCCGTCGACCAGTTCAAAAGCATGACCGGTAAGGCGGCGGGAGAACTCCTCTGGATTTGCCAGCGTTGCTGTGGAGAGGATGAACTGCGGCCGTGAACCATAGTGAAGACAAAGTCGCGACAGCCTTCGGATCAGCATCGCAATATGGGAGCCAAATACCCCGCGGTACCGGTGTGCTTCATCGATAACAATGTACCGGAGATTGGAAAACAGCGGGCGCCATTTCATGTGCCAGGACAGAACATGGTGAATCTCATGGGGATTCGAGATGATTATCCGCGAGTTATCCCGTATCGCCGCTCGTCTCGACTGGGGAGTATCCCCGTCATAAATCGCGGGTTTTGCAGAAATGCCGGTATAGTCTGCCATCCGCTCAAGTGTAGCGAGTTGATCGTTTGACAGCGCTTTTGTCGGGTACAAGTACAATGCACGAGCATCAGGATCGACCTCAAGCCCGGAGAAAACCGGAATGTTAAACGCTAAGGTCTTACCGCTTGCTGTCGGGGTTGTGAGAATCACATTTTTGCCAGCAAGGGTGTGATTGATGGCATCACACTGGTGCGAATAAAGCCGGATGCCATTCTGAACAAGGTATGAAGCGATACTAGCAGAAAGGGGGGTATCTAGTGTACCATAATAGGAGGGCTCCGGCTCAATAATTTCCGTATGCACCACACGATCACGATAGACCGGGTTTGTGGTGAGAAGCCGGATTACATCCTCAACAGCCATAGGATTCCTCCATCAGATGGAAGAACAACAGCGCAAGCGAGATGATATCCTGCCGGTTGTGCTCAACAACCGGTACGAGTGGACCGCAATTGCCGGTACGCAGGTATGTCTCATAAAATTCCGGCACCATCTGGCCGGGGATATCATCCTGCCTGTGAATATGTAAGATCTCCCTTTCCAGAGCAGTGAGGCGCATTGAGGGAAACAGGTTCTTCCAGTGCCTGCGGCTGAAATGAAGGACATCAAAATGCGGGATACGGGAGGGAATGTCCATCCCATAGTACCCGAGACGATCATTGATATAGGGAAGATCGAATGCTTTGCCATTAAACGTCACAAGTGCTTTTCGCTCACCCGACAAGTGGCGGATTGTCTCATAGAGTGCTGCCGGTTCCTCAGCGATATCACGGAGCAGGTACTGGTGAACATTCAGCGCGCCGTTTTCCATCACGCCAATGCCAAAGAGGATGATCGGTCGGGAGAAGAGACCCATGGTCTCGATATCAACAAAGACATAATCCTGAAGTTCATGCAAACCTGCCGCTCCCAGTACCAGCGGGTGTGACTTTGCATGCCGTTTACCAACCAGATCCATGATTTCATGAGAATTCCCATGAAATATACAGTCAATGACCGGATGAACATGAGATCGGTACTTAGGATGATCAGCGAGATCGTACAGGGTTTCGTACCCCCGGGCCATGAGTCGTTTCTCTGTTGCAGGGCCAACCCCACGCACGAGAGTTAAATCACCGAGAAGGGAGTTCCGGTAGTGATCGATATCGAATGCCGGGGGGTGAAGGGGGTGTGAGCTTGTTAACGAAAAGCAGGTGCCGCATTCATTGGAAATCTCATTCCCGGAAAAAACTGCTTCGAATGGCCGGTCATGATAGCTGGCGAGAAGATGATCGAGCTGCTGCCGTGCCTGATCATATTCTGATGAGAAGACAACACTGTTCGAAAAACTTGTCCCGAATATATTACCGTCGCGGACAACTTCGTATTCCTTCAGCGCCTGCATGCGCTGGTGCCAGAGTGTGCCGATACGGGCAGAAGCTTGGAGAGCAGCCATCGTCAGGATTACATCCAGAAATGAACGTATAAACTTCCGGCCGTGGAGGGTGAAAGTGAAAGAATAGTACGGTCCAATGGAAGTATGAGACGTTTAATCAGCCCAAGAATACAATCGTTCTGATATAGGGGAATACCGTGAAAAACCTACCCATTTATACGACGGTGATGCAGGGGATTGGGGAATGAAAGAAATTAAGGGGTTTCTTATCGATCTTGACGGTGTTCTCTACGTTGGGGATCACCCCATAAAGGGAGCAGCGGCTGCCATCGAAAATCTTATGCAGAAAAACTACCAGTTCCGGTTTGTTTCCAATACAACACGGAAATGCCGGAAGACCATTGCCAGCCGGTTATCTGCCATGGGATTTGACATACCGGAGGAATATATTTTTACTCCACCCCTTGCCGCTGTTGCGTATATGAAAAAAACCGGTAAAATGGCTTGTTATCTACTCACAACCGGCGATGTTGACAGGGATTTTGACCAGGTTTGTGCACAGGATACCAATGCAAAGAAAGAATATGTGATTGTCGGGGATGCCGGACGTACCTTCACCTTTGACAGTCTCAATACCGCTTTTCGCCACCTCATGGAAGGGGCCGAACTGATCGGGCTTGAAAAAGATCGGTACTGGATGGCAAACGGTGGTCTCTCCCTGTCTGCCGGCCCCTTTGTGCAGGCACTTGAATTTGCATCCGGCAAGAAGGCAATGATCATGGGGAAACCGTCAAAAGCGTTCTTTAATCTTGCTTTAAACGACATGGATTTACAAAGCGGGCAGGTAGCAATGATTGGAGACGACATTGCAACCGATATCGGGGGTGCTCACCTGGCCGGGATGAGGAGCATCCTGGTCAGAACGGGGAAATTCCGTCAGGAGGCATTGGAAAGTGCAATGATAAAACCAACGCACATCATCGATTCCATTGTTCAACTGGAAGATATTCTATGACGATAAACTATCCTATAATAAATCGGGAACAAAGGCAGGACGGGCGTCTATGTATATGTCCAACAAAATGTGCAGATGTGAAAACCGCGCTTTCCTTTATGTTCCAATTAAAAATCCTTTGTTGTAATAATTGAGGGATATGGATTTCCATCGTTGGTCTCTGAAGTAGTATCCACTTCAGTCACCCGTTTTAGTGCCATTTCGCAATACTGTTCTGATACGTCAATCCCAATAAATCTCCGCCCTTGTTTCCGTGCCACGAGACTCGTCGTACCTGCTCCATTGAAAGGATCGAGCACGATATCATTTTTGTACGAGAACAGTTTCATCAGTCTCCGGGGCAGCTCTTCGGGGAACATGGCGGGATGTTCGTAATCCTTCATGCGGGTCTCCGGAGGAAATGTCCATTTTCCGAGTACCCATTCCTTGAATTCATCTGACGTGATATCGATATCTTCACGTCTGCCAGACTTCTTATGCGTCTCTTTGTCAAAAACTTCGATGAATTCCCACGTGTATTTGACATAAGGCATAGAGGGGGATTTCCAGCTTCCCCATGCGGTATACTTTGCATTATAGTTGTTCTTCTCCCAGAGAAATTCCGCTTTCCAGAGAAGCCCCAGCTGGGCAAGCTGGTGGGAAATGATGTGATGAGTGGGGACATAATCGGAAAAGAGAGGTTGGACATTTACAGCAATGCGACCACCGGGCTTGAGCACTCGTTCACACTCCATCCAGACCAGCAGGAGCTTTTCGAAATATTCATTCCATTCACGGGTATCGTCATGGGGATCCTGTGCATAGGTGTGCCCGAAGTTGTAGGGAGGAGATGTGATAATGAGATCGATACTCCGATCTGGAATACGGGAAAGGATTTCCTGTGCATCCCCGCAAATGATACGATTTATAAACGGGAGAATCTCAGGAGTTTCAGCAGTAAGAAAGATCTTATTGGCACTCTTTGATCCCTGCCGGACCCTTGCCTTGCCTTCCTTATCCTGAACTTTTTCAGACCTCATGAGAACATGATCCTGTGTGTAAATTACCATCCGGTGAGTTAAAAGATACCGAAATATCGTGCTGGTTGAAGAGTAAGGTGAAAAGCGTTTAATGCAGCAATCGACATATTCTCTACGATTGTTTTATGCTGCAGATCAATAATTTGCATGTCAATATCGGCGACAAAGAAGTTTTGCACGACATAAATCTCCATATTGACGATGGAGAGACACATGTTCTGCTTGGGCCCAATGGATCCGGAAAGACAACACTTCTCATGACCCTCATGGGTTTTTCCAACTATTCGGTGACAAAAGGGACGATCACCTATAATGGAGAAGACGTAACGAACATGCATGCCAACGAACGGGCAAAACGAGGGATCGGGATGCTCTTCCAGCGGCCACCCACGATTTCAGGGTTGAAACTGGGAAAGATGCTCGCCGCCATTTCCCGGACAAAGCAGGAAAATATTCCGGAACTGGCAAAATCGGTCCACATGGACAAATTCCTGGAACGGGACATCAATAAGGGATTCTCCGGGGGGGAGATCAAACGCAGCGAGGTGTTGCAACTGATGATCCAGAACCCGGATTTTGTCATGCTCGATGAGCCGGAGAGCGGCGTTGATCTGGAGAATATTTCCCTAATCGGTACCACGATCGGTTCACTTCTTGAAAAAGACAAACATCTCGCAAACCGTAAAAAAAGTGGCCTTGTCATTACCCACACCGGATACATTCTCGATTACCTTGATGCCGACAAAGGTCATGTGATGTGTGACGGACAGATCAGGTGTCATGGAAATCCCCGTGAAATCTTAAAGGATATCAAACAGCGCGGATACAAGGAGTGCCTCGAATGCCGTCACGCATAACTACCCCGGAACTCTCAAAGGTTGACCAGGCACGGCTTGCCCAGTCGGGTATCGATCTCAGCATGAAGAACCGGTGCGGCAGCTTCCTCCAGATGGATCAGGACGTTGTTCACGCGGAGTGCTCACAGGAGGAGATCGAAGTCCTCTCGTATGCAAAGGCATTCGAAAAATATGCGTGGCTTAAGGATTACAACTGGAAGATTGTCTCTCCGGATAAAGATGAAGTCACGAAATATGTTGCAGCACAAAAAGATCCCAAAGGGTACGTCATAATTGCCCACAAGGGGTCGAGCAATATCCTTCCCATCCAGGCGTGCCTGTATCTCGGCAAAGATCAGATACAGCATGTCCATAACATTATCATTGCAGAAGAAGGCGCTGAACTCCACATCATATCCGGCTGCACGAGCGGAGCACATGTGGGCAAAGGCGGAGCACATTACGGTATCTCCGAGTTCTATGTCAAAAAGAATGCAAAGATCAGCTTCACGATGATCCACAACTGGAGCGAAAATATCGAAGTCTACCCCAGAAGCGCGTCGGTCGTTGAGGAGAACGGGGTATTCCTTTCCAACTATGTCTGCATGCAGCCGGTGAAAAAGGTGCAGATGTACCCAACCGCGACCCTCAAAGGTGCGAACTCCGTTGCCCGATTCAGCAGTATTGTGATCGCCACCCCCGGGTCACTGATGGATCTCGGATCCCGGGCGATTCTCGAAGGCGTCGGTGCAAGCGCTGAACTGATCACCCGCGCTATCACTAAAGGCGGCACCATCATTTCACGGGGTCATATCAATGGCAAGACTGCCGGCACCCGCGGGCATCTCGAATGCAAGGGCCTGATCCTGAAAGACGGAGTTATATACGCAATTCCGGAGATCGAGGGATCTGTTGTGGGCACCGAGCTTTCCCATGAAGCAGCAGTGGGAAAACTCGCAAAAGATGAGATTGAATACCTTATGTCCCGGGGACTTGATGAGGATGAGGCGACCGCGACCATTATCCGTGGTTTCCTTGACGTAAAGATCAATGGTTTGCCGGAAGCATTGCAGAAACAGATTGATACCTCCATTGATGAAGCGGAGAAGTCCGGATTCTGAATCAGGCAGCTATGTCTCCCTATCCACGATCAGAAGAGCGGCGGAGGATGGTGGAACGCCAGATCGAAGGGCGGGGCATCCGCAATCCCCGCGTACTTGCAGCAATGCGGGAGATTCCCCGCCACATTTTTATCCCCCCACCCTACGATCAATCCGCGTATGATGACAATCCTCTTCCCATTGGGAACGGACAAACCATTTCCCAACCATATATCGTTGCGTTGATGACAGAACTCCTCCACCCTGAATCTTCTGACAATATCCTAGAGATTGGAGCGGGGAGCGGGTACCAGGCAGCCATCCTGTCACAGTTGGTGCAAAAGCTGACCACCATAGAAAGGATACCGGCAGTAGCGATACTTGCCCGGAATAACCTAAAAGCATTAGGGATCCAGAATGTGGAAGTCATTGAAGGGGATGGAACGCAGGGATATTTGAAAAATGCCCCTTACAATGGAATACTTATTACAGCAGCAGCCCCTGAAATCCCCAGAACACTTACCGATCAGCTCGCTGACGGAGGAAGGATAGTTGCCCCGGTTGGAGGATGCGATGTTCAGGAACTGGTGACACTTGAAAAAAAGGGAGATAGAATGATCCCTGAATACCATGGAGGCGTCAGGTTTGTACCGCTCATTGGTAAGCATGGCTGGGAGAACTAAAAATATGAAAATTTTTGATATAACGAGACCCCTGTCAGCGGGAACGCTGGTATACCCGGGGGATGTAAAACCGTCATTCACGCAGCGCGATGAGGGAAATTACCTGATCAGTGATCTGCATATGAGTACCCACACGGGCACTCATATCGACGCACCAGTCCACTATCTCAAATATGGTGAGACAATTGATTCTATCCCCTTGATCAATCTCATTGGAGGATGCCGGGTGGTTGATGTGAGTAGTGTGGGAAGTACCATTACTGCAGAACACCTGAACGGAAAGATCGATACTATTACCCGGCTCCTGCTTAAAACATCATTTTCAGGACACCATCAGTTCATCGAGAACTACCCTTCTCTGTCATTTGACGCAGCACATCTCATCACCAGTAAAGGGATTCGGTGTGTCGGGATTGACTCGCCCTCCATCGAATCCTATCACTGTGATGGCACAGTTCACCGGGAACTTCTCCAGAAAGGCTGTATCATTATCGAACTCGTCGATCTCTCCGAAGTGCCTGAAGGGGATTACGATATGATTGCCCTTCCCCTGCGCCTAGAGGGCCTTGATGGTTCCCCGGCACGGGTAGTGCTTATGAAAACCTGATCAAAAAGGGATACGTATGGATATTCTCATCGACTCCGTTAACAAACTCGAAACGATCCTCGCACACAGCGGGTGTGAGGAGGTTGGCGTAATTCTGGACGTGAAACCGGATGCAGTGAACTGCCAGTTCGACTGGGGGGCATGCATGACTGCATCATTTGGAGGAAGGAGTGCAGAATTTGTCACCAGTGATCCTATCCGGGCACAGACTAAAATATCGTTCATGTTCGGAGCACCTCTTGATACCCCTGCGGTACGAAGTGCCGCATGTGCAATGATCAATGTAGCTACGGGTTTTTTCTGCCTCTCGCGGGTACTTCATGCATGCCCGGGTCCGAAACATGCTGACTGCATGCGGGAACTCGGTATGGCAATTAAAGGAAAGAGAATTCTCTGCATCGGAAGTATGCCGGCAATCGAAAATGCATTTCCTTCGCAGATTGTTACCGATCACAAGTATGCTGATCTTGTTCTGATTAATGCAGAAGGTATCATAGATACGAAATTAGGTGATCTGATCACAGAAATCAAAGATTCAAAACGTATCATCTGCATCGGACCATCAACTGCCGGGGTTTCACGGCTCCAGCAGATTGAACACTGGTGCCCTTACGGAACGAACCTGTGATAATCCATTCATAAGAATGTTCTGAATTTCTTTTGAGGAGATCCAAAAGAAAGAAAAAACTCTTGTTTACAGCATTCCAATACATGCCTATGCTTTTTGGATCCTCGGGGATACGAAGGAAATTCGATCAGACACTGGTAGAAACGGCATTAAAAGTGGGGTCTGTCCTGGCCAGTCAGTCTTCAGATATCATCGTAGGTATGGATACCCGTACAACCAGTCCCCTTCTGGCTCAACTGGTGATCTCCGGTATAATGGGATGTGGTGGAACAGCACATGCTGCCGGCATTGTCCCCACACCCACAGTTGCATTCAACACCCGTACCGTACAGGCCGGATGCATGATAACCGCATCCCATAATCCCGAGGAATATAACGGTTTAAAACTTTTCAACCCGGATGGATCATCCTTTACCCTTTCCCAACAGGCTGAAATGGAGGCACTCCTAAAGACCCCGCATTGGGCTGACTGGCAACATCAGGGGTCCGTGCAGACATTTGATGCCATAACACCGCATAAAAATACAATTCTCGATTTAATTAACATTAAACCGGGTCTCTCCGTTGTTATTGATTGTGGTAACGGTGCGGGATGCACACTTACACCCTCACTTCTCGCAGATGCAGGTGCAAAAACAACCTGCATCAATTGTGATACCTCCGGTCAATTCGGCCGACCTTCTGAGCCGCTCAAAGAACATCTCGGCTACCTGGGGGATATGGTTAAAAAAACTCATTCTGCCTGTGCGGTTGTTCACGATGGGGATGCAGACCGGATGATGGCATTTGATAACCGTGGAAGATATATTGACGGAGATCACTTGCTCATGCTCTTTGCAAACTATCTCGGTGCAAAAAAGGTTGTCACAACAAGCGATGCTTCGATGATCATCGAGGGAATTGCTGAGGTCCACCGCACTCCCGTCGGAGACTCCTTTGTATCTGAAGAGCTTACGAAATGGGGCGATTTTGGCGGTGAACCTTCCGGTGCGTGGATCTTCCCGAAGATTTCACTCTGTCCTGATGGTCCTTACGCAGCAGCACTCTTCTGCGAGATCGCGTCTGAATGGGATATTGCATCCAGACTGGATGCAATGCCCGCGTACCCGATATTGCGGCAGTCATTCGCCTGTAATAATGCACGTGAAATCGCAACACATCTTGGTGCATCAAGCCCGACAGACGGGATTCGGATTGCCGATGAGGATGGCTGGTACCTGATCCGGGCTAGTGGCACCGAACCGAAGATCCGGATCACCGCCGAGGGAAAAACCCTCCAGAAAGCAAAGGAGATGCTTTCTTTAGGACGTGACAGGATACGGCAGGGGAAAACTGCTTAAACATTGTAAGAGGAACTTTACGTATGGAATGTATCGTGCTCGCCGCTGGCGAGGGGAAGAGAATGCGCCCACTAACGGGCAAACGCCCGAAAGTTATGCTCCCTCTGGCCAACCGCCCCATGATGGAGCATCTTGTTCTCGCAGCACGCGACGCCGGTATCAACCATTTTGTTTTCGTTGTTGGATATGGAGAAAGAGAGATCAGAAAGTATTTTGGGGACGGTTCTGCGTGGGGTCTTCATATTGCGTATGCTACCCAGCGACACCAGCAAGGAACTGCTGATGCAGTTCGATCAGCACGGGATCTTGTAACAGGACCATTTTTACTCCTGAACGGAGATATGATCTTAAAAACCAGCGATATAATGGCCATATGCAGACAGGGCTATCCCTGCATGGCAATAAGCACAACCGATCATCCCGGGGACTACGGGGTGGTTTTGGAAGAAAATGGATTTATTACCTCGCTTGAAGAAAAATCCAAACAGCCAAAATCCAACCTGATCAATGCCGGAGCATATCTATTCTCACTTGAAATTTTTGATCTGATCGATCAGGTGGAACCTTCTCCCCGGGGGGAACTGGAACTTACTGACGCCCTTACAAGATTAATTACAGAAAAAAAATTGAAAGCCTACCACCTGTCCTACTGGATGGACGTAGGATATCCATGGGATATGCTCGATGCCAATACAACCCTGATGGGATCCCTTGATGCGAAAAATGCCGGAACGGTCGAAGAGGGTGTATTCCTTAAGGGTCCGGTTGATATCGGGGAAGGAAGTGTCATAAAATCGGGAACCTATATTGAGGGGCCCTGTGTCATAGGGAAAAATTGTCGTATTGGACCTCACGCATATATTCGTGGAGCAACCAGCATAGCTGATGACTGCCATATAGGTCATTGCTCTGAGATAAAAAATTCAATTATTATGAGCGGAACAAAAATCCCCCACTTCAATTATATAGGGGATTCCGTTATTGGATCCGATTGTAACTTTGGTGCCGGAACCAAACTCGCAAACCTCCGGCACGATCATGTGAATGTCAAGGTGTGCGGAAAAGATACACGAAGGAAAAAATTCGGGGCTGTCATCGGAGATAATGTCCAGTTTGGCATCAATTGTTCCATCAATGTCGGTTCAATGATAGGGAGCGGGGCACATTTTGCGCCCAATTCATCTATAGAAGGATGCATCGGAGACAAAGCAACAATCCGTTAGGAGAGAGAATGCAGGCCGTCATTTTAGCAGCAGGAGAGGGAAAACGGGTGCGCCCGCTCACAAGAGGCCGCCCCAAGGCTATGATCCCGGTAGCAAACCGGCCGATCATCGAATATGTGATCGAAGCACTTTTGAAAAATGGTATACGCGACATTGTGGTAGTTGTCGGGTACAGAAAAGAGCAGGTAACCCGTTTTCTCAACCAGCTCGATATTCCCATAGAAGTCGTGGTCCAGACCAAGCAATTAGGCACTGCACACGCTCTCTTATGTGCGGAATCAAAAATTTTTGGGGATTTCCTTCTCCTACCCGGGGATAATTATATTGATCCCCAGTCAATTGCATACATCAAAGATATTCCGAATGCGATGCTGGTAAAAGAACATCCCAATCCATCGAATTTCGGGGTTGTGATGCTGGAAGACGGTT
This sequence comes from Methanomicrobiales archaeon, assembly GCA_025350045.1. GTDB lineage: Archaea > Halobacteriota > Methanomicrobia > Methanomicrobiales > Methanospirillaceae > Methanoregula. Next base: position 17,932 of record JANXYM010000083.1, read on the forward strand.
GTGTCACCCAGATTATCGAAAAGCCTGAACATGCCCCGAGTTTTATGGTGAGTACCGGAATTTATTCCTTAAAAAAGGAATTCTTCTCGAAAATACACGGAAATGATATCACTGACGCGATCTCCCTTATGATCGATGAGGGGGAGCAGATCCAGGCAATTCCCGCGGATGACTGGCAGGATGCAATCTTTGCATGGGATCTCATCAAGATGAACCGTCGCCTTTTAAGCACCCTCCTTCCTGCCAGAGAGGGGACTGCAAGCAGGCAGACCATCATTCAGGGAGCAGTAAGGATCGGAAAGGGCACATCAATCGGCCCCAATACCATCATCACCGGCCCTGTTATTATTGGAAATGACTGCACCATAGGTCCGAATTGTTGCATAATGCCCAACACAAGCATCGGTTCACGGGTCACTGTTGAACCATTCACCTCAATAGGAAACACTCTCATTATGGATGATTCCATGATTGGATCGCATTCCCTGATCAAGGATACTGTGCTGGGGGAGCGGTGTACTCTTGCAGACCATACCTCTGCAAGCCCGGTGAGTGGGCTTCTGGAGATTGAAGGTTGTGTAACACGATCGGAATTCGGAGCAGTATTTGGAGATAATGTGAAAGGCGGATCATTTTCCCTCTATCACAACAGCATTATCGGAAACAATGTAACTATTGAGGAACAGGGCTGTCTGAAATCCCGGAATATCCCGGACGGCTCTACGGTGATGTAACGTGTGCGGTATTGTCGGGTATATCGGCAGGAGAGAAGCAGCACCTCTGATTGTTGAAGGATTAAAAAAACTCGAATACCGGGGATACGACTCATTCGGAGTCGCAACGGTTGGAAAGACCCTTGAACTGGATAAGCACAGGGGAAGAATATCTGGGAATACCAAATCTGCCCTGCGGTTAAAAGGAAAGATTGGCATAGGCCACACACGCTGGGCAACCCATGGTATTCCTAATGACGCTAATGCCCATCCCCATCTTGACTGTTCAGGTACTATTGCCGTAGTCCACAACGGTATCATTGAAAATTATTCAGAATTAAAACGACAACTCACTGCCCGGGGGCATACGTTTCGTTCGGAAACGGATACAGAAGTTGTCGTTCACCTCATCGAAGAGGAATATGGAACGAAGAAGGATCTCCTTGCTGCAGTCCAGACGGTAGTCCCGAAACTTGTAGGATCCTATGCCCTGCTCGTTATTGCTGCCAAAGAAGAACGGATGATCGTTGCAAGAAACGCAAGTCCTCTTGTAATTGGAATTGGTGACGGTGAGAACTTTGCTGCATCGGATATGACGCCAATACTCGAATACACCGAACGTGCCATGTTTCTTGAGGATGGGGATATTGCCACTATCAACGCAAGTGAAGTGAAAATATTCAATAAAGGAAAACAGGTATCCCGCCCCCTTGAACTCATAGACTGGTCACTTGAGGATGTAAAAAAAGGAGGGTTTACCCATTATATGCTCAAAGAAATTTATGAGCAGCCCCAGGCATTCTATAATACCATTCGATCGGTAAATTCCGACACACTTCCGGGTTTTGTCCTCAATCCCACATCCATCACCGTCGTTGCCTGTGGATCCTCGTTTCATGCGGGGCTTATCTTCAAGTATCTCCTTGAGGAATCCTGCAGGATCCCTGTGCGGCTTGAATTTGCCTCGGAGTTCAAATATTACCCTCCCCCAATCGAAGGGCTTGTTATCGGTATTACCCAGTCCGGCGAGACTGCCGATACACTCACTGCACTTAAACAGGCAAAGGCTCACAATTGTCGGACACTTGCAATCACCAATATTTTGGGCAGTAGTGTGAGCCGGCTTGCCGATACAACCATATTCATGCGGGCAGGACCGGAGATCAGCGTTGCTGCAACAAAATCTTTTATCGCTCAGCTTGCTGTGCTGATGCAGCTTGTCAACAATATTTCTGGCAGGATGTGCAGTGACATGCTTTTGCATGCCCATCAGGCAATTGAGGAGATTCTGCTTATTGATCTCACCGATGCCGTCGCCGCGTGTACAGGAGTAAAAGACATTTTTTATATAGGTCGCGGTCCGTTCTATGCAGTCGCACTTGAAGGGGCATTGAAGATGAAAGAGATCTCGTACATTCATGCAGAGGGATATGCAGCGGGAGAACTCAAACATGGCCCGTTTGCCCTGCTTTCACCGGAAACACCGGTTATTGCACTCTGCACACCGGGGGAAACCTATGGGGTGATGATCTCTAACATAAAAGAGGTGAAGGCGCGAGGTGCACCCGTCATTGCGGTTGGAAGCGAAGGGGATAGTGAACTTCCCGATATCGTCGATATTTTTATCCCGATTCCCCACACATCCCCGTCGGTCCAGGTGCTCACCAGTCTTGTGGTTCTCCAGCTTCTCGCTTATTATACAGCGGTTGCATTGGGAAGGGATGTCGATAAACCCAGAAACCTGGCAAAGAGCGTGACTGTTGAATGATTGAATATGGCATTAATCGTCTTGGCCCGGATGCACAGATATTTGAACCGGTAACCCTTGGATTTCCCTCACGGGACAAAATGCAAAAAAAAGGTTTTACCGGAACTACAATTGGGAAAAATTCTGTGATCCGCTCTGGTACTATCATCTATTGCGATGTGATCATAGGGGATTTTTTTCAGACGGGGCATAACGTTGTAATCCGCGAAGAGACCCGGATCGGGGATCGTGTTTCTATCGGTACGGCAACTGTCATTGATGGTCATACTACCATAGGTAACGATGTAAGCCTCCAGAGCCGGGTATACATACCTACCAATACTCGGGTCGGTAATCATGTATTTATCGGGCCAAATGCTATCTTCACAAACGACCGGTATCCCCCAAGCCGGATCGGGGGGCTTGATGGCCCGCACGTCATGGATGGTGCAGCAATTGGTGCTAATGCAACGATATTACCGGGGGTAACTATAGGAGAGAGCGCCCTCGTTGCGGCCGGTGCGATTGTGACACGCGATGTACCCGATCATATGATGGCAATTGGTTCACCGGCCAAAATCAGAGAACTACCCGTGCCACTAAAAACAGGATCAAAGTAAACATTACCATCAATAAATTACCATTCTGAATAAGAAATGACGTGTGCCTTATGAAGATTCTTCTCGTCTCAACGCAGGACTATATCCATCACCCCATACCTTCACGGCACCATTACATATTCGAAGAACTGGCCCGCCATCACGAGGTACATGTTGCCCATTTCCATGTCAGTCGGGGTGAAGCACGCCCCACTCGTCTCATCGTAGAAGAGGCAACACAGTTCCCCTTTACCAGTCCATTTTTACATTATACTTGCAATGCTCCTTATCATTTCCATATATTTAACAAAATTATTCGCGAAACGGGCATTGATGTGGTGGTTGCTGCCCATGTGCTTGCCGGTACAGCAGTCATTCATGCTGCAAAAAAAAATGAGGTGCCCGTTGTATTTGATCTCAAGGACTGGTTCCCGGACTCTGCTGCTGCGTATTTTAAAACCAGAGTAGTTCAGGAAACCGTCAGGAAAAGTGTATGGGCGATTACGAAAAGAAATCTCGCCCTCAGTGATAAAATCACCACGGTCTCACCATCACTGGTCGAGAAACTACAAAGATACGGTTTTTCAGCAGACCTGATCACAAATGGCGTGGATACGAATATTTTTAAGCCGATGAATGGGAGTGAAAAAAGAAAGGAACTCGGTCTCCATACTGATGACTTCATCATAGGATTCTGCGGGAGTATCGAACGCTGGTATGCCATTGATGAGATGATAAAGGCTCTTCCGGAACTGATTCGCTATCATCCTTCCACAAAAATACTGGTGGTTGGAGGTTCACTGTTCACCAATTATGAATCAGAACTAAAAAAACTGGCAGCAAGCCTTAACGTTTCAGATCAGGTGATTTTTACCGGGACCAAACCCTATGCTGAACTCCCGAAATATATTGCCAGCATGGACGTCTGTACTATTCCCCTCTCACCGCCTCAGTGGGGGGAGATTGCACTCCCTAATAAATTTTTTGAATATTCGGCCTGTGGAAAACCGATACTTATGCGCCCAATTCCTGATGTCTCTCGCATAGGTGGGCCAAATTTGTCGGTCTACCGGACACAGGAAGAATATATCGAAGAAATTAAAAAAGTGATAAATAACCCGGTCAATTTTTCAATTAATCTTGAAGAATACAGCTGGAAAGAGAAATCCCGGCAGTTCGAGACGGTTTTGAAGGCTATCCTCTGATGCATTAATCCAAATTTATTAATGATCACAACTTAAAACTTACTACCCACGAAAGGTTGGCTTTATGGTACTTTCAGATCTAAAAAACCGCCGGACATATCTGGTCATCGGTCTTGTAACCCTGTTCTCATTATTCGCCCTCTGGCTCCGTCTCATTCCTATGTTTATTATGGGTAATACGGATATCCTGATGATGGTCGGAAGCGATGACCCTCTCTATAATCTGCGCCAGGTTGAACAGATGCTTGCCAATAATCTCGCATATGCCTGGTTCGATCCAATGACCCTGTATCCTTCAGGTTCGACTATCTATTGGGGTCCCCTCTTTCCCATGATCATCGCTATCGGATGCATGATCACCGGTGCAACCACAAGGCCGGAGATCATTGGAGTTGGCCTTGTAATTCCCGCGATTATGGCCGCAGCGATTGTTGTCATTATGTACTGGGTGGGCAAAACCTGCGGGGACTGGAAAACAGGTCTGTTGGCATCCGGCTTTACGGCAATTGTTACCGGACAGTTCTTCTACCGTTCATTATACGGGTATATGGATCACCATATCGCAGAAGTCCTCTTTTCCACTATCTTCTGCCTGTTCTATATGTACACCCTCCATTCAGAGAAAGGGACGACAATTGATCTGAAAAATTGTAATACCTACAAAAAAACAGTCCTTTTCTCAGCATTGGCCGGCATTGCATACCTGCTCGGTCTCTTTGTGATGCCAACAATGATCCTCTTCGCGATGATCGCGGGAATATTTACGATAGTTCAGTTCGTCATCGATGTTCACAAAAACCGTACAAGCGAGTATCTTGTCATCATCAACTTCGTCATATTTGCCATTGCGATTCTGGGACTTCTATTATTTGGCCTGAAAAATCCCGGAATTGATCTTTCCACCTACTCAATTGGGCACATTTATGCTTACATTGCAATGATCTTTGGAACCGGTGTGCTGTATCTTATTGCCCGCTTCCTGAAAGGAAAAGAGTGGTACTTCTATCCAGCGGTCCTTCTGGGATGTGGTGTTTTTGTTGCCTTTATCCTGTTCTTCACCAGCCCGGCACTTTTTAATCTCCTTATTGTCTCCCTCTTTGCATTCTTCGGGCAGGCGCCGGTCACGAATACGGTGCAGGAAGCACGCGGGTGGGGATTAGATTTTGCATGGATGACCTTCAACTACGGCCTTATTCTGATGGCCGGGGGGATTCTGGTCATGGCATATAACAACCTGCGGGATGAACATCCTGAACAGGTATTCGCGCTCGTCTGGTCACTCATCATGCTGTTTTCTACCTGGCAGCATGTCCGGTATGAATATTACCTTGCCATAAACATCGCCCTCCTCTCAGCAGTCTGTGTAAGTTTTGTATGGACAAAAGGGCGCAATGATATCTACCGGCTTGTATCCGGGATCACTCATGATACCCATAACGTGGACTCAATCGATGATACGCCAGCAAAGAGCAAAAAGCTGAAAAGAACAACGAAAAATAGTGCGGGACATCCACAATCCAATTACCTGATGGCAGGACTGATTGTGATCTTCGTTGGACTGGGTATATTATTTGCTTACACATCGGTTTCATTCAGTTATTCCAATGCTGTAAGCATGCCGACCCAAATGAATCCGGACTGGCGCGAGTCCCTTGACTGGATGGGAAATAACACACCAGATACGGGGGTTAATTATTTCACAATCTTCGATCCGAAGACGTTCAAATACCCGGAAGAATCGTATGGAGTCATGTCCTGGTGGGACTACGGACACATGATTACCTATATCTCCAAGCGGATCCCCAATGCCAATCCGTTCCAGCAGGGTGTCATTGGAGTGAATGGGGCCGCTGCCTATTTCATGTCCACATCAGAGGACACAGCAAATTCCATTGCAGATACTGTTGGCACACGGTATATAATCACTGATATTGAGATGGACACAGGTAAATTCTGGGCTATGTCAACGTGGTATAATAATTCGCTCGCCACTGCCCCCTACCAGATGACGTTACTCGCACCTGCGAAAAATAATCCCGATAGTTATGAACCCAACCTGCTGAACAAGCAGCCCTATTATCTTACAATGGTATCCCGGCTCCATAACTTTGACGGCTCAATGACCCCTGCTTCAAATGTTTACTACATCGAATACGCGGATCCGGAGATTACCCGGGTCACGCTGCCAGTAATCACCGGTGCAGAAGCGATGAATGCCTCTGAAGCAAAACTTCGCGTTGACGAATATAACTTGAAGGCAGCTTCAGGATATCATGCAATTGCACTTAGCCCGGCAATCACACTCCCTGTTGATACTGTCCCGGCACTCCGGCACTACCGGCTCGTACATGAGTCTCCCAGTAATGTCTTCAATGCAAAGACTCCGGATGTTAAGTACGTAAAAGTCTTTGAATATGTCAAAGGAGCGCATATCAAGGGTGAGGGAATTATCGAAATCCCCGTTATCTCTAACACAGGAAGGGAGTACACGTACCGGCAGGAGAGTGTCAACGGGGAGTTCATTGTACCATACTCCACATCCGGCAATCCGTACGATGTTAAGACTACCGGAAAATACAAAATCGTCAGCAGCGGGAAGCAATATGATGTACCGGAATCAGCAGTAATGCAGGGAAACCTTATCCAGTAATTCCCGTCACTCTTTTTCTTTTTTAAATGCCAACAATTTTCAAAGATTGAAAATAATAGTATCGAACAGCAATTATGGTCAGGTGTTCAGCGATTACCGGGGATGTTTTCTCCCGGCATGATATTAAAACCCATGATGAGAGCAGCTCCCGCCTCTATGCAGCATGTGCAGGTATACCTGAAGGGATATCAATCATTGAACCGAAAATTGCACATGAAGAGGACCTCCTCCGGGTTCACACACGTTCACATGTCCATATGATACGCGAGTTTTCCTCCCATGGGGGACAACATTACATCGATCAGAACACCTATGTCAACGGCGAGTCATTCGAAGTTGCTTCCTTTGCGGCCGGTGCCACAATCGATGCTGTGCACCGTTCAATCGATGGCGAACATAGCTTTGCTCTTGTCCGCCCACCAGGACACCATGCTGAACCGGACAAGGCGATGGGATTTTGTATTTTTAATAATGCGGCCGTTGCAGCGGCAGAGGCGCTTGAACGGGTTGATCGTATTGCAATAATCGATTGGGATCTTCACCATGGAAACGGGACACAAAAGATCTTTTACCGGGATGACCAGGTGCTCTATTGTTCAATCCACCAGGGAAACATTTTTCCCCACACCGGCTGGGTTGATGAGATCGGTGCAGCGAAGGGGAAAGGTTACACCATAAATACACCGCTACGCCCGGGGTCTACCATTGCCGATTACCGGTTCGTCTTTGAACGGGTATTCATTCCCGCACTCGAAAAGTTCAGGCCGGATGCGGTAATTGTCTCTGCCGGTCAGGATGCACTGTCAGATGACCCCAAAAGCGACATGCTTCTTTTTCCTGAGGATTTCGGCACGCTTACCCGACTTGTGTTGGATGCAACGGACAATCCTCTTGCCCTGGTCCTGGAAGGGGGATATGGTCCTTCCCATGGGGATGCCATTGCTGCGATATTCTCAGCACTCAATGGATCTTCGGGTCTACCGGAACCTGAGGGAGAACCTCATAAAACAACACAGGATATTGTTGCGGTAATCAGTAAGATGACAACCTGAACGAGGATTGTGTCCTCCTGATGCGTACAAAAAAACACCTTTATAGATTAGGAGTGCTCATTCTCCGGTATGTTACCTGAAGTGGTTGTCCAGGGAATGCGAGTGCGGTACCCCCGGACCGGGACAACCGGCACGATCCTGCACATTGAGAATATACGGGGGGATTTCTTTGCGGAGATTGACAGTACAAATCTCTTGTACCGTGTTGATCAGCTCATACCGGCATCCGGTTCTGACAAATCAACAGTCATCATCAGTGAAGATGCCAAAAAAACTATCGAGAGGGAACGGGCATTTGCTGCAGGAAATGAGATGACGGAGGCATTAAAAAATACCGACCAGAGCTGTGAGGGCGGTGGTTGAGCGGCTCATCCAATAATTGACATGTACCTGTTCAATCTCTTTTTAGGACCACTGGTTTTGTATGATTCCTGAATAATGTATTGATCTGCGGGATTGTATTTATGTATCAGGCGCTCTATATGATGATCAGCTATGCGTCTATACTTTGTGGGATCTGACATCACGACGGTATCTCACGCGGCGCATATTTAATCAATCGTAATAAGGTGGTTCACTTGACAATTTTTTATGGAGTAAGGAGGTTCGATTTCATTTGCATGATGTGACTGTTCCCAGTGTCAATATAGGAGTTGTGGGTCATGTCGACCATGGCAAGACTACGCTCGTCAATGCGCTTACCGGTACTTGGACAGACCGGCACAGCGAGGAGGTGAAGCGGGGTATTTCAATCCGACTCGGATATGCTGACGCGACATTTTACCGGTGCGAAAAGTGCGAAGGGACAGAAGCCTTCTCCACACGCCCCGAATGCCCGGTCTGTGGTGGAACCGGCACACCTTTCCGTTCCATATCATTCGTTGATGCACCCGGGCACGAAACACTCATGGCAACGATGTTGTCCGGTTCTGCACTGATGGATGGCGCAATGCTGGTGATTGCGGCAAGTGAAAAATGTCCGCAGCCACAGACAAAAGAACATCTGATGGCACTGGAACTTGTCGGTATCAAAAATATCGTCATTGTCCAGAGCAAGATCGATGTGGTAAGCCAGAAAGAGGCCATCGATAACTACCACGAGATCAAGACATTTGTCAAGGGTACCATAGCAGAAAATGCACCCATCGTTCCTGTATCATCCCAGAAAGGGATCAATATGGGTGCGCTTGTGCAGGCACTTGACGGAGCAATTCCTGAACCGGTACGGGATCCCGATGCTGAACCCCTGATGCTGATAGCCCGTTCATTTGATGTCAATAAACCTGGCTGTAACTGGAAAGATGTGAAAGGCGGGGTCGTCGGAGGGTCTCTTATCCGGGGCATCCTCCACGCAGATGAGAAGATCGAGATCCGCCCGGGCAGACAGGTGCAAGTCGAGAACAAGATCAAATGGATTCCCATCACCACAACGATCACCTCTATCAATGCAGGTTCCAAGCATGTGGAAGCGGCAACTCCCGGGGGACTCCTGGGGGTAGGTACAAAACTCGACCCGGCTCTGACGAAAAGCGATGCGCTTGCCGGCCAGGTCCTTGGACATGAGGGAAAACTTCCCCCGGTCTGGGAAAAGATCCGGTGCAGTGTGACCCTGATGGAGCGGGTCGTGGGAGCTACAAGCGAGCTCATCATCGAGCCGCTCAAGCATAGCGAACCTTTGATGCTCTCCGTGGGTACAGCAGTTACCGTTGGAATAGTGAGCAATACAAAGAAAGATCATGTTGAGATTGCGCTGAAGCGCCCCGTGTGTGCAGAAATTGGTTCCCGGATCGCTATCAGCCGGCAGGTGGGAGCACGCTGGCGGTTAATCGGGATGGGTGTGCTGGGCGAGTGAAGGTCCTCCTGGACGCAAATGCCCTCATGATGCCGGCACAGTTCCAGATCGATCTCTTCGATGAGCTTCGGATGCTCATCGGGGCATTCGACCCCGTTATACTCCCCGGAGTATTACAGGAGTTGAACGGACTCACCCGGGCAAAAGGTCGTGATGGTGCCGCTGCACGCTGCGGCCTTACCCTTGCCGAAAAATGCACGATTGTTCAGAATCCAGATCTGAAAGCAGGATCGGTTGATGCACAAGTGATCGAATATGCAGCCCGGAACAAGTGTCTGGTAGTCACCAATGACCGGCGGGTGAGAGATGCGCTGTTTGCACAGGGTATCGGTGTAATTTCATTAAGGAATCAGAAAAAACTGGAGATTTTACGGAGGTAAAAAAAATGTATCACAAATTGATGCTTGAGGACAAGGTGCGGGTGCCCCCCCAGAGACTGGGAGAAAAACTCGAAAAAGTGATCCTTGAGGTCCTGCAGGAGCAGCTGGAAGGCAGCATCGATAAAGAGATCGGGATCTTTATCTGCGTTACAAAAGTGCAGGACGTAGGAGAGGGAGAACTCGTCCCTGGTGATGGTGGCGTCTATTACGATGTGAAGTTTGAGGCAATGGTTCTCAGACTTGGGTTACAGGAAGTTATCGAAGGGCTGGTTGTCGAAACCACCAGCTTCGGCGCATTTGTAAGCCTTGGCCCCATCGATGCGATGCTTCATGTAAGCCAGATTTCAGACGAGTATATCAACTACGATGAGAAGAACGCCCGGCTCATCTGCCAGGAATCAAAGAGATTTATCGGAGTGGGAGACATTGTCCGCGTCCGTGTAGTGACACTCTCGTTAAACGAACGCGAACCGCGTGACAGCAAGATCGGCCTGACCATGCGACAGGCAGGACTCGGCACCGCACTCTGGCTCGAAGAAGAGATGAACAAGGAAAAAGAGAAGGCCAGTAACCCGGATGGTGCAGCAAAAGTAACGCCGGTGAAATCAAAGGGCAAGAGGAAGGAGCATGCCTCCGGCGAATAAGAAGAAGCAGGGAAAGGTCTGCCGCGACTGTCACCGGGTAGTGGACGGAGAGAACTGTGTCATCTGCGGTACCACCAACTTAAGCGATGACTGGTCCGGTTACCTTGTTATCATTGATCCGGTTAATTCTGAAGTGGCAAAAAGGATGGACATCAAACTCCCGGGCCGCTACGCACTGAAGGTCCGTTGATGCTCACCCTTCCCGAAGAGCGCAGGAAGCTCTTCAAGGAACCATTCGGGGAGTTACATCAGGATATTGAAGAGATCGTTCCGCTTATCTCCCATGGTACCGTGTACGCTGTGGGAGACGTAGTCACCCACAATCTTCACAGGAACGGAATCACCCCCGCAATTGCAGTGATCGATGGGCATACCATGAGATCCCCGTGCAGTCAAATGCCCGCACATCGTGGCGAGTGTATCAACGTTAAAAATCCTGCAGGTACCCTGACCGATGAATTGATCCGCGCACTCACGTATGCGGTCCTCCATCCACCGGTAACCATTAATGTGGAGGGGGAAGAAGATCTCGCGGTTATCCCGCTTATACTCGCAGCTCCCCTCGGGGCAATCGTACTCTATGGTCAGCCGCACAAAGGAGTGGTTATGCGCACGGTGAACCGTGAAGCGCAGCAGACTGCACAGCGTTTCCTTGACCATTTTATCCGCACAGAAGCATAACTATCATTTCAACAGCGTTGCGGGCATTTTTTTTTTTAGTATCGTTTGAATTGAGGGATTATGTTTCTCCAGAGAAGGTCATAGTTTAAATAAACCGGTTTCCAATAATTACAGGATATCGATGGACTTTGAGATCACCAGCGATAAAAGAAATGAGCTTTTATCCAGAAGAGAGGTTCAGTTTACCCTCAAATACGATGGAGCGACCCCCTCCCGCATGCAGATCATCGGCAAACTCTGCGCACTGCTCAACATTAAGGAGCACCAGATTACCCTTGATACGCTGCACAGCAGCTTCGGTAAAACTGAAATCAGCGGTTCAGCCCGCATCTATGAGACCGAAGAGGTCAGGAACAAGACCGAGCGGCCGCATCTTGCAGCGCGCGGTATGCCAAAGCCCAAGGAAGAGGCATAATAATGGCAGCACCAAAGAAAGGAGCCAAAGCCAAAGGACCCAAGAGGGGCGCCTATTACAAGGTTGAAGGCGAAAAGATCACTACCGCAAAAAAATACTGCCCGCGCTGCGGACCCGGTATCATGATGGCGGATCACAAGGATCGCCTCACCTGCGGCAAGTGCGGATATACCGAATTCAGAAAATAAGTACCAATGCCTGTTTTTGGGCAGATATTAGGGATTGAGGGTACGGCTTGGAACCTCAGTGCCGCTCTTTTTGATCGCGATCTTATCGCACTGGTTTCACGACCATACAGCCCGGCAACTGGGGGCATTCACCCCCGGGAAGCGGCACAGCATCATGCCTCAGTGATGAAGGAGCTTATCGGTTCAGTGCTCACCGAGCCGGATAAAATTACCGGCATTGCTTTTTCCCAGGGGCCGGGGCTCGGTCCCTGCCTGCGGACAGTGGCAACAGCAGCCCGGTCCCTTGCACTAGCTCTTGAGGTTCCCCTCGTAGGAGTCAACCACTGCGTTGCCCATATAGAGATTGGGTGTTTTGCAACCGGCTGTCGCGATCCCATCGTGTTGTACGCCAGCGGGGCAAATACCCAGGTTATTGGGTACCTGAACGGCAGATATCGTATCTTTGGCGAGACACTCGACATCGGGATTGGTAATGCCCTAGATAAATTTGCCCGCTCAAAAAACTTCCCACATCCGGGGGGCCCAATTATTGAAATGCAGGGTAAACAGGGGCAGTATATCGAACTCCCGTATACCGTAAAGGGAATGGATCTTGCCTTCTCCGGTCTTGTATCTGCTGCAAAGGACTCAAAGGCGCCCCTGCCGGATGTCTGCTACAGCCTGCAGGAAACCGCGTTTGCCATGTGCGTGGAAGTCACCGAACGGGCGATGTCGCTTGCCGGGAAAAACGAAGTGCTGCTTGTTGGCGGTGTCGGAGCAAACCGTCGCCTCCAGGAGATGCTGCGGATAATGTGCGAGGAACGCGGTGCGCGGTTCTTCGTTCCCGAGCAAAAATATCTCGGGGATAACGGGGCAATGATCGCCTACACCGGGAAACTGATGCTGGAGAGTGGCACCTCAACCCCCATTGAATCGTCCCAGATCAACCCCTCATTCCGTTCGGATGAGGTTGCGGTTACATGGAAGCGTGAAACCCCCTCTGCAGGCGCCGTGATTCAACCAGATGCTGGCACACAGAAACGGGGGGCAGAAGCCATCATCACGTTCCGCGAAGGGCTTGCCGAGAAAAAGCGGGTCTCGAAACGGTACCGGGTGGCAGCTCTCGATAAGCGGTTGATAGCAGAAAGAACGCGGGCTGAAGCACGGCTCATCCATGCAGCCCGCAATGGTGGCGTACCAACACCCATTATGAGTGACATAACTGCTGACACCATCCTTATGGAAGAGATCCGGGGAACCCTGCTCACGCACGCGCTGCATGCATCCACGGTCATGGAAGCAGGCAGGATGGTGGGCAAACTCCACAAAGCGGGAATCATGCATGGCGATCTTACGACCAGCAACCTGATCCTGCGGAATGACGATGGAAAATGCGTACTGATCGACTTCGGACTTGCACAGACAACTACCGAGATCGAACAAAGGGGCGTGGACATTCATGTGCTGTTCCAGACTCTGGAGAGTACAGCACCCGAACATGCAGATGCGCTCAAAGCAGCATTTGTGGCCGGGTATTCAGAAACGTTCGATGGTGCTGCTGATGTGATCCATCGCGAACATGAGATCGAACTGAGGGGAAGATACCTGTGAAACTGACAATAGTCACCAGTAATGTGAACAAAGCCGTGGAGGTTGCAGCTTTTCTTAAAGGCGTACTGGAGGTAACACATGTGCCGCTTGACATACCGGAGCACCGCTCCGCTGAAGTGGGTGAGATTGCGAAAGGCAAAGCGACATATGCGTATGAACGTCTCCGCACGCCACTCATTGTTGACGATACCGGTTTTTCCATCGATGTCCTCAACGGGTTTCCCGGGCCCTATGCAGCGTACGTCCTGCACACGCTGGGCAATGCCGGGATACTCAAACTTATGGAAGGGGAGAAAAGCCGGAAGGCACACTTCACCACCGCGATCGCATTTGCGGATGAATCCGGTATTCATATATTCACCGGAACAATACATGGCAACCTCACCGCCACTCCACGGGGCATTAACGGATTTGGTTACGATCCGATTGTTGACGTAGACGGGCGTACTCTTGCAGAGATGTCCCTTGAAGAGAAAAGCATCATATCTCATCGCGCTCTTGCCCTGGCAGAATTCCGTGACTGGTTCCTGAAGGAATATCCATCCAGCAGCCGATAACGCAAATGGTTAATATGTCTTACAGCTTTGTTATAAGGGCATACAGGAGTGTATTTCAATGGCAAAATTCCCTGAAGCCGAAGCACGGTTACTCAACGTAAAGATATGTATGCATTGCAACGCCCGCAATGCAATTCGCGCAACCAGCTGCCGCAAATGCGGTTACCAGAACCTGCGCCCCAAGAACAAAGAGCGAAAAGCGTAATTGATCTTTTCAATATTTTTTCTCTCTTTTTTTGGTTTTCATAACGAAAACAGAATTTTAAAAAAAAACGGGTATAAAAGTCACCAAGACTTTCATGCACGTTTGATGAAAAGACCTCGTATAGTTTCATGCAGGAATTATGCGCTGTAATACGTGACCCGTTTTCCTTTCTTGGCATATTCACCGGCAAAGGTCTCAATATTGCGCTTGTAACCAATCCGGTCGGCAAAACCCAGTTCCCGCAATTTCTCACGTACCCGCATAACATCAGGTTCATCCACCCAATCCTTTGTGTATACGTATATTACTTTGCGATTGTCCCTTGAGTCCGGGTTGGGTTTTGCTGTGCTTACCTTTGCCGAGATTCCCAACTCGAGCGCCACCGTTGCATCGCGCACTTTTATCCAAACCGAGTCTACCAGATCCGGTTCCTGGAAGATCAGCCACTTGCCTGCATTCTCATCCTCGATTGCTTCAGGAGCGCTCCCCGGGGCATCCTGGACGATCCAGTACGTCTGCCGGGTTTTTGTGGGAATAACTCCTTCACCGCTATAGAGCATCTGGTATATGGTGTCAAGGTTTGAAAAATGAGAGAGCATTGCCTCTGCCAGTTGCGGATATTCTTCCGAAAATCTCTGGAAGATAGCCGCAAGATCCGGCTTGAAGTCAATACCCCCTTCGACAAGCGCATAAAGATATTTATCCTGTGCCTGGAGCCCCCTGTTCAGGAAGTGCTCAAAGATACCGTATGCCACGTCAGCCAGCGCTTCAGGATCGATATCCGCCATGCGTACCTTTCAGATGTTACAAAATATAAGCTTGTGTTATTGATTTTGGATGTGAGGGAAAGTGTTGTCAGGCACTAATCATTTCCCGGTCTCCTTTCTTCTCACTCCCCCACAATTATCAGGAATCCAAAAAAAAGGTCATATTCAAGCCGGTTTTTTGCAATAGTCGAAGACTTTAAGAGCACTACCATCGAAATTGTACTAATTATGGAATGGAAACGTGACTGGGGCCTTACGGGCAGGGTCTGGCTGACGATGTTCTTACTGTTCATCCTGTACCTTGTGTTCATGACAGTTTTGCTGGCGTTCGGAGCGGGTTACTGGCTCATAGTTCTCCTTGCTGTGGGAATGGGATTGATCCAATACTTCTTCTCAGATAAGCTGGTGCTCTGGTCAACCGGAGCACGCATTATAGAAGAGGACGAATATCCTGAACTCCACCGGACCGTGGAGAAGCTCTCCAAAGAAGCAGATCTCCCCAAACCAAAGATTGCAATCATGCAGAGTCCGGTGCCAAACGCGTTTGCCACCGGCAGGAGCCCGAAGCATGCAGTTGTTGCCTGCACCGATTCTATCATGCGGCTGCTCACAAGGGACGAACTCGAGGCGGTACTTGCCCACGAACTTGCGCATGTAAAGAACCGTGATATCCTGACGATGACCCTTGCCAGCTTTATTGCCATGATAGCTTCGATGATCATGCAGAGTTTCTTCTTTTCCGCATTATTCGGAGGGCGTGATCGTGAAGGAGGCAGTTGGATCGTTATCTGGATTGTGTCGATTGTTATCTACGCAGTAAGCACGCTGCTCATTCTAGCACTCTCACGATACCGCGAGTTCGCGGCAGATCGCGGAAGCGCTCTCATAACTAAAAATCCCCGTGCACTTATCTCAGCGCTCAATAAGATCAGCGGCAGGATGGATGCTGTTCCTCCGGAATACAAGGCAAAGGTCGAGGCGGCAAATGCATTCTTTATTATCCCTGCTATATCAGGAAAGTCCTTTATGGAACTCCTGTCCACACACCCGCCACTCGAGAAGCGGATTGCCAATCTTGAGAAAGTGGAGACAGAACTCCGCGGATATTAACAATCTTTTTTCCCATTTCTGCATTTCTTATTTTATTTATGCCGGAAGCATACCGGGCCTGAAGACTCCGCCACACGGGTATAAATGATTTACTTTATATTCTCTGGGACGTAAGTCAGATAATAAAGAGGATATCTCCTGTGCTCTCCGTGCTCCTCATTGATGATGAACCCGCCCTTCTGGAAACGATCAAGATTATGTCCGAAAGGTCGCGTGAGATGGCGGTTGAGACTGCACAGTCTGCAAAAGAGGGACTCAAAATCCTCCAGGACAAATCATTCGATGCCATCATCGTTGATTATGACATGCCTGATATTACCGGTATTGAGTTTTTAAAGATCATCCGGTCCAAAGGTGACACCACACCCGTGATCATCTTCACTGCAGTCGGACGCGAGCATGCGGCAATCGAAGCCCTGAACAATGGTGCAAACTTTTTCCTGAAAAAAGGTGAGGATCCACGGATGCAGTTCCGCGAACTGGTCACCATGGCCAAAAGGGCAGTTGAGCAGAATTCTCTTGGAAGAGCACTGGGTACAACCCAGCGGATCATATCAGACATGATCAACTTTTCATCCGACCCGGGCTTTGCTATTGACCGGGATGGCAAGGTGGGGGCATGGAACGATTCGATGGAGCAGCTTACCGATGTTCCAGCGAGCTTTATGATTGGCAAGGGAGACCTTGCGTACGCAGAACCATTCTTTGGAACCCGGAAGAAGATGCTGGTCAACCTGATCTTTGAAACAGATTTTGAGATAAAACGCCAGAAATACATGCTGGTCAGCAGGGTTCCAAAAGGGCCGGTCATCGCAGTTACCCGGGGTAAAAAAAAGGACGGGACGGAATGGACCTTCTGGTCAAAAGCCATGCCGGTATACGATAACCGGGGGAATTTTATTGCAGTAGTTGGTACGATACGGGATGTGACCGCGACATTTGGCGACCTGATGATCAACGATCCAGCCCTCGATGAAGCTGCGGAATTAGCAGAGGCTGCGTCATCCGAAACCACAAAACCATCAAAGGGATTATTTGACAAGATTCTCGGAAAATCTGCATCGTATTACAAGCAGGGTGTCATCCTCTACGCAAAGGAGAAAAAGTATACAGATGCCATTGCACTCTTTGATCTGGCACTCAAGATTGATGAAAAACTTCCCCATGTCTGGAACGATCGCGGGCTCTGTTTCAGTGAGACAGGAGATCATAAAAGCGCTCTCAAATCACACCTGCGGGCAGTGGAGCTTGCACCGGAAAACCCAGAATTTCTCTTTGATCTTGGTGAAACGCTCGAAAAAATTGGCGTGCTGCACATGAATAACAAATATCTCGATTCTGCGATTCAGACCTACAAGATGATGGTAAACCAGATGCCCAACAATGCGAGTGCATGGAACCACATTGGTGTATGCATGAAGGAGATGGGAAGAACGGAAGAGTCAAGATTTTACTTCAACAGGGCCCGCGATATCCATCTCTGGAAAAAGGACACCCCCATTCTCAGAAAGCGCGATGAGTTTCTCTGAGTTTTAAGAGAAAATACACAGTGGCAGAACATCCAATACCCATTCTGGCCTCTATTTTCATTACGGGATCTGCGAGAACTAATATAATGTCACAGACGATGCTGATGCAATGAATCTGCGATGGCTGATTTCCGTATTGCTCGTGCTGATCCTTTGCATTCCTGTTCCGGTGAATGCCCATGTGCCGGTCAGCGCTGAGGGAAATACGAATATCAGTACCGCACTTGCCATTGAAAAACCGACCAAATCCTACGTGATATACGGGCACCTGCACAAAGCAGGAGAGGTGGCCTGGTACCAGGTGCAGATGAACCCGGGTGATCGTCTTGTTCTCTCCCTCATGACCCCGGGGTACAATGAAAGCGTCCCGGATATGATCGTGATGAGCCCGGGACCTGCTCTGCCTTTCGAAGGGTTGCCCAATCCAATCAGCGTCCCGCAAGGTTACTCTGCCGAGATCATAAAGGGAGAAACACCCCATAAAGCAGATTACGAGCCATTCAGTCCGGCTGCGATTTTTAAGGGTGCATCCTACACAAAGGAGAACACATCACCGGGAATATATTACATTGCCGTTGTCAGCCCGGCTGATGAAACTCAGTACAGTATTGCCACAGGATACGTTGAGGAGTTCACGCTCTCGGAATGGGTGCTCGTTCCGGTCAATGGGATATCCATCCATCTCTGGGAGGGGCAATCGATCCTCACGATTCTCGCGCCATTTCTTGCAGTGGTGATTCTAGGGTTTGTTGTTATCGCCCGGCGTGAGAAGCGCAAGGGGTCGCATCTCACGTATTCCTGCTGGCTCGCGACGATTGCAGGCTTATTCTATCTTGGAGGTGCGGCGATAACAGTGGTGCAGATGGTGCGGGCAACCGGGATTACCGGCATTTCGTCATCTGTTGCCCTTACTCTGGTCTTTGCCATTATACTCATAGCTCTGGGCATCTGGGCGTTGCGCCTGGGTCGATCATCATCAATACGTGCACTGCAGAACCGGGGCTTCCTTGCGCTGATCGGCATTCTAGGGCTTGTGTTCTGGGCAGGTCTGATCATTGGACCTGTGCTCGCGATCGGCGCGGCGGTTCTTCCGGAACAGTTACCATTCCACCATCCTGCCAGGAAATAATCCCCTTTTTTCATACCGTTATCGCACTGAAGGTGCATGGCAATAGTACCGTTGAAAAAGTCCATGTGCATGCTATGAGAGGAGGGGAATCTGACATACAAGGTATTACATCCGCAAAAAAATCCGGTGACAATTATTAATACAGCTCCCCGCCAAAATTGTAGAGCACAGTGCATCGATGGTCTAGTGGTATGACTTAAGCCTTCCAAGCTTATAGCCCGGGTTCAATTCCCGGTCGATGCATCGGGCTCGTGGTCTAGTTGGCTATGACGTCGCCTTCACACGGCGGAGGTCCTGAGTTCGAATCTCAGCGGGCCCATGTATTTTGTGATATTTTCCTGACCACGGATGCGTTTATTGGTTGGTCCCGGTCCAAAGGAATTGCATAAAAAACGGGAATTCCTTTTTGTAACTCGTCCATTTTCGCTTCTTTTTTCGATTTTCCACTGGAAATGAAGGGGTCAATATAGAGGGATATATTCTCTCAATATATTGCCCGGCCAATGCACATGCAATGCGATCTTGTGCGAGACTATGTGTGCACAACCTTGGAACAATGGCTGATGCCGGGGTCCAATCAAGGCAAGGGAGGGTCCCTGTCTTGTTCAGGAGTGGGGGAGGGGGTGGGTGCCCCTCATGTGCCCGGAGGGGTACCTACCCCTCTGTCAATGGACTGGCCGCAAACCCCCCTCCCCGTCGTGACTCCACGCGAAGCCCTGCACGCGTACATGCGGCCGGAGGGGGGGTGGCACCCTGTCTTTCGTACAACAGGGGGGTAGGGGGACCCCCACTCTTTTTTTGGAGAGGGGGGTGGGTATCCCCCTCTCACTTTTCAGACAGGCCCCCTCCCCCCCCTTTTGTTCTGGTTGTTGGAAGGGTTACTCCGTCGTGACTCCAGAAGAAGTCGCGGTCAGGTGCGTGCAACCGGAGGGGGGTGGGGGCCTGTCTTTCGTACGACAGGGAGGGAGGGAGGGGTCCCCTCCTCTTGGTTTGGAGAGGGGGGGCACCCCCCAAAAATATACCATCCCCCGCCCAATATTCCGGTACACAGGAGCACCCATGCAGATCACCCCCGCTATCCATGTACTCCGGCACCCGTTCCAGGTCCCGGTTGCGCCCGGCATTGTCCTCGACCGTTTCGTGTACTCGTATCTCATCGTAGGAGAGACGATCACGCTTATCGACACGGGGGTAGCGGGCTGTGAGGAGAGGATCTTCGATTATCTCGGGTCCATCAACTACGATCCTTCGGAGATCTCGCTGGTCATCCTGACCCATTCCCACCCGGACCATATCGGGGCTGCCCGGGCAATCCGGGAGGCCACCGGGTGCAGCGTGGCGGCACACCCGGCCGAACGGGCGTGGATCGAGGATGTGGAACGCCAGAACCGGGAGCGCCCGGTCCCGGGATTTGCCACGCTGGTCGGGGGATCGGTACCGATCGATTTCGAGCTTGACGGGGGCGTCACCATCGATATTGACGGGTCCGGTGAATACGAGATCGAAATGATACACACACCGGGCCATTCCGCCGGTTCGATTGCGCTTTTCCTGCCGGGCTATGGGGCGCTCTTCTCCGGCGATGTGATTCCGGTGCCCGGCGATCTCCCGGTCTATGACGATGCCGTTGGATCTGTTCGATCGATACGACTCCTCCGGTCGGTCCGGGGTATCCGCGTGCTCCTTTCGGCTTGGGACGAGCCCCGGTATGGCGAAGCCGCGTACAGCCAGATGGACCGGGCACTTGAATATCTCTAGGAGATCCATGCTGCCGTGATCGCTTCTGCTGGCGACGGCAATCCCGACCCAGTGGAACTCACCAAAAAAACAGTGGCGGCACTCGGGCTCCCCCCGCAGGCCGTCAACCCGCTGCTCGCCCGCACCTTTGCGGCTAACCTCCGGGCCGGTCATGAGGATTTTCAGTGGGAATCTCCCTGATTTTGTATGCGGTCAATTATTTACCGAGTATCCCGGTAAAAATGTAAGAGTGTCTCTCTTGCTCACCCAGACATCCGTACGGTCTCTAACCAGCTGCTGAATTTCCAGCCAAACTGTCGGATACACTCTGCTTCATCGGGTGAACGCAGGGAAACCCTGTCGGAATAATACCGTGCCCTGCCTTCTTCATCCCAGTGATTCTTCTCGCCATCAACGGGCATGAGTGCTGCCTCATCCATTCCACGGCACGGCTCGTTGGTGGACGTGCGGCAGAACGCAGTCCGGACCGGGGACTTTAACGATTTCACTGCGCATCTTGTAGCCGAATACCCGTCCCAGTGTTCGTTGACCGGGAATCCTGCCTTTGCAAGGGGAAGATCCCATGTTGCATCCACCAGTATCCAGCTGCATCCAACCTGGACGCGACAGGCAAGATGGTGTGCAACCGGAAGCGTAGCGGCGAGTTTACGAAGATCCGGAGGATAATGGATATCGGGATCGTTCCAGAGGAGCGGAAACGTTGCATACACTACCGTGAGATTCAGCATCCGGAACATCTCTGCGAGCAGGTAGTGCTTGGCGGCACAGGATCCTTTTCCTGTCACAAGAATCTGTTCCTGCAGGGTTTTTTCATTGTTCACAGGAACGACAAGCGAGTACGGGATATCGCGGATATGTGAGAAGATTGAGCACATACTCCCCCGTGTATCAAGACCATGCGTCCATTCAGCAAAACTATCCTTTACCAGGGAAGTCACTTCAGGTTCACCATTCAGGTCATCCATTCCTCTTATTTGTCAAAGATTGCAGGAGTTTTTACTATCCCAAAGAAAGGGAATCATAAAGGGAAATGTGACTGTCACGTATTAAAGAATTACATTAACCCGTGTTATAAAACAGACCTGCCGGGATGAATTTGAGAGGGCGTCAGGTATTTCCAGGGCAAGGGAGTACACGAATACTCTCGACATAGGTTAGCTCGGATGCGGCCCGTAACTGATCCAGACTTCCAGGGTTTGAGACAGTCTGTTGCTTAGCCCCGTTCGGCCCGGTACCGAACGCTTCCACTTCGTATCCTGTTATCATGACTACATCTCCTTCAGAGAGACCGTAAATGACATTCTGGACCGTGGCATCAGCAACGATAAGACGGTAGGTCCGGATATGGTCGTAGAGATAGGCTTTCCCCAGCTGCGTTGCGCTCTGTGGCAGCTTCGAGGTATACAAAACCTGCCTGCCATCCTGCGTCATGGGAATATTTTTTAAGACAGATTTATCCATCAAATCCCCGTTCACGAGGGTCAGATCAAAGGGGGAGCATTCATCCGGGGGAATAGGCAGGTATGATCGGGATAACGCAACCTGCCCGATAATCGTACTACGGGCGATTGGTTTGTATATATAGGACCAGTCCTCCCTCTTCTGGACAATGGGGACCGGGTCGAAGAGTGATTCCTTGAAAAAAACCCCGGCCGGGGCAGCGATACAGACCTCTGAAGGACTCATGGCAAGTGTCGGGTGTTGCGGCCCGGTACTGACGGGCAGAAAGAAAAAATATCCGTTTGTGATCAGTGCCGGGATGGTAATGACGGCGATGATAACAAGGATCATAAGAGTTCCCCATGGCACAAGAACCTGGCGGCGGAAGATCATCTGCCCAAGGCTTTTTCCTGCCGGGGTCTCGTTCATTTTTGTCTGGGCGAACTGGAGCCCGGACAAAGACTGAGTACTGGCGGGATCGATAGCTAATGCCTGGTTATATGCCACCACTGCTTCACGGTATTTGAAAAGCCGCGTGAAGGCGTGACCTTTGGTTTCCCATGCAGAAACATTCGATTCATCGAGTGCAAGCGCAAGATCAAGCACTACAATCGCATGATGATATTGTTTGAGCGTATAGAGTGTCTTTGCCTTCTGGACAAGGATTTTTGAATTCCTGGGATCGATTGCGAGAGCCTTGTTGAAAGATTCCAGAGCATCTTCATGTTGTTCGGTAAGCGCCTGAGCATACCCTTTGTCATGCCAGATTTGTGGATTCCGGGGATCGAGACGAAGAATCTCATTGTATGTTGAGATGGCTTCATTGTAACGCCTCATTGCCATGAGCGCATTGCTCTTGTTGACAAAGGGATCCAAATAATCCGGATCGATTGCCACCGCTTGATCAAATGCTGCGATTGCTTCCTCATTTTTCTTCAGGATACGAAGTACTATACCCCGGTTATTCCACGGAAAGGCATTGGAAGGATCCCGGGCAATAGCCAGGTCAAATGCGGCAAGTGCATCGGTATAGTGATGCAGTTTGAAGGCCGAAAGACCAAGATTATTCCATGCATCAGCGTAGTCCGGATCCAGTTCGAGCGCTTTTTTATAACAGTCAATTGCCTCAGGATAATGACCGAGTTCATACAGGGCATTACCCCTGACATACCAGGGAAATGCAAGGCCGGGGGCTATTGCGATTGCGGAATCAAACGCAGCGATTGCTTCTTCATGTTGACCGAGGTGCTCAAGCTTCACTCCGCGATCAAACCATTCAAGTGCCTGAAGGTACGCTTCATCCATGAACGTTACAGGTATATTTCTGGATGATAGAGAGGATGTAGCTTTCTATTTGGATCGCGGTATATTAGTGGCCATACAAGAGAACACAATCTGGAACGAGAGCCAAGAGGCTGTTTGGAAAAAAAGTGTGCAGTCCCGCCATCCGGATTACTCCGGACAGCCGGTGACCGCGTGCAAAAAATATGGATGAAGATTATGCGTTCTTCATCTTGGCTTTTGCTACAAAGCCGTCTTTGCCAATGTAATACATGTGGCCTTTCTCTTTTGCGATCTTTTCAGTACCGACTTTCTTCTTCTTGCCGGTCTTGTTGTGCTTCATCGGGGCTGCCCAGACGTACCCATCCTTTCCGATGAAGTACAGGTAACCCTTTTCGCGCAGGATTTTTTCCTTTCCAATTTTGGTTCCCATTTAAAACACCTCAAAACCACAATTGGGTTTTGATAATGAAAGGTGACGCCTGATAATATAAAAGGTTTCCGTCGGAGCCCGTCGAAGTCTGGATTTTTGCCACATATTTGCGCGTATTTTTGGCATTGGGGCGCACTATTCATCCCGTTTAATAAACCCCCAAAAATCGGTTGTTTTGGCAAATTCGCGGCTATTGCGGGGAGATTTTTGATCTCCGAGGTAACATACCCCGGGTGGAGAAGCGCAGTCCAAGGGGGTGTACCGGGGTGCCTGACGGCAGGGTGCGGCAGGGTTACCTGATATTTATGGCCGGGAGTATCCCTGGGAGAACTCTGCTGGATAACGTGAGCTGCATCGCAGATCCATTCGGTCCGGGGTAGAGAGCAAAGACTCCATACGGTTACATTCCTGCCGAAGGACACACCAGTTCTCGTAACAGGTCTCCTGGATCGTTTGCTTGTCTGTACCGCCATTACAAAAGAAAATCAAGAGGAGATTCCCTGTATGCGGCTCGAAAATCAAAGATAACGTACTTCGGGAGAGGTTCCCGAAATACTCTCACATTTATCCGAGATTTGCATAGGGTGTGATAACAAAAGGAACCGTCCGGGTCAGGGGAAGAATCTGGCCGTTCTCCGGTGCGATTGTCATAGTGAACTGCTGGTAGGGAGCTACCTGTCCTGCAGGACAGACAAGGAGGGTAAATTGTTCGTCTGTTTCCAGGAACAGATCCTGATCCGCTCCTTTGAGCGGGACAGAATTCGCCTTGTTTGTAATGGTCCAGTTCGGGCAGATCAATAAAGAAGTCTGAACAAGGGAGAGTTTTTTCCGATCAGTCCCGCTCACCCAGAGCACCGAGGCATCACCCATATCGATATTTCCCGTAGTCATCATGAACGGCTGGATCGTCAGTTCAAATGCTCCCAGCATAGCCGGATTTTGTGTTTTAAAATGAACCGGGATACCCCCTATAGGAGCATCCACCGCAGGATAACCGGTTATCCCCCCGGGATCCGTGAGAAGATCGCTCGTTGCTACCACATCATGGGGAATCAGACCTTTTTTTGGGGTCTGCTGCGCACCCACGGGGGGTGTTTTCCTATGGGTGATCTCCCCGTACCCGATATATCCGAGAATCAACACTGCAACAACCAGCAGAATAACGATTTCAAGCCCGGTCAACGCATCATCATTTCCGTGCAATTGTCTCTTCTGTCGTATCTTTCTGCTTCCCAATCAGTGCACCCTTCGATCGATCAGCCGTCTCGGGCGACCCTTCATAGTAAAGAAATCGAGCCCACGTGGTCCGGTAAAATTGAATTCTATAGCGAATGAACCATCGTGGTAGTGCTCCGTTATCAATGATTTGTACTTGAGGAACCGGGAAACGAACCGATCTTCCACCAGTGTGCGATCACAACGATCCGGATCAAAGCATTCGAGGTTCACCCGCAATACTGCCTCACCCGGTATATCTCCGTCGTATACAGACGCTTCGTATTCACCGGTAATATATGCCATGCTGTCGGACTGGAAGACTGCTGCTTCTATATCCGTCCGGTTAAAGGGGTTCCCGAACGCCCAGACGGTTTCTGCCTCACGCTGGGGATTGACAATCCGCATATGGGTCCTCCCGCAGCCGCACCGCTCGCGGGAGTGGACTACCGTTGTATCCTCAGTATCATAATTGATCAGCAGCATCCCACATTTCCCGCCAACCGGTAGCAGCGTGGTCAGCACACCCCGCCCGCACTCCCCGTCTTTTACAAACGATTGCATCCGGGGATCGTATACGTCAAGGTGGACGAGATCTTCGGGAACATGCAACCCTGCAATCTGCGTACATTCGCCACACATGGTTCCTTCTGTACTACCATAGGTATTGTACACCGGCACACCCCACATTTTAGAGAGGTAGGTACGGGACTCATCAGCAAAACTCTCGCCTCCTGCAACCAGTTTGTCAATCGTTGTGTCAGAAGGTTTCATTCCCTCGGCAGAAAGACGTCGTGCCAGCCGGAGCAGTTTGAAAACACTCCCCACAATGGCGGTGGGTTTGTAACTTTTCAGGATCCGGGATTCGAATGTACACTTCCCAACAGGAATTATTCCCATGCCAATGCGCCGTGCTGCAATCGTCATGGTGTTTGCCCCTACATTCATGCCATACGAGGCGCAGACCACAATCCGGTCCTTGTCTGAAAAACCCTGCGAGACGAAACTTCTCGCATACTTCTCTGCGTACCGTTTCCAGTCATCCCATGTCAGGAAAAATCCTTTGGGAGTTCCGCTCGTGCCGCTCGTCTCCTGGATGGAAAACACATTATTCCACCCCGTGGAAAGAAACTCAAATTCCGGTGTAACGGGGGGCTGGTGTTCCCGTATGGTCCTTCCGGAAATTACCGGCAGATCAAGCAGATCCTCATGTTCCCGGATTTCTGCAGGATTGATATTGTTCTCTTTGAACAAGTGCCGGTAGAAGGGTGAGTGTTCAGCGGCATACCTCACAGTATAGCGAACCCTTTCATCGATAAGAGCATCAAGATCGCTTCGACCCAGGGTTTCAACTTCCGGAGAAAAGTACGATCCCGTTGCCATGAGAGAGAATTATAGGAGGGATGGTTTATAGATTGCGAAGGATTCCGGCTGACAAGAGGCGCGTTTTATCGCTTCAGCTTCCAGTCGCACCATACCGATACTGATCGCTCCGCCAGAATTTGCCGGATACATTGAGAGATACTGATCAATAATCGCCCTGATAAATACCGGTTGCTCCCCCTCGGGTAACCGTGCCATCCACGGGAGCCTGGTGGTGCGGATCCAACCGGCGAAGGCCTCCCGGTCCGGGTAAACCATATCCTTTGGGATCAGATCTACCCGGACCGGTTCAAGTCCCGCATCTGCCAGCCATTGCCGGTACTCTTCAGGCCCGAAGAAGCCGAAGGTGAAGGAAAAACCGTCATAGTACCTGGCCCAGCGGCAATTTTCGAGAAGGACTGTGAGTGCCTACCTGTGCGGCATTGCCTTTCCCACCCATCTGGACGAGCATCCTTCCCTCCGGGCAGAGGCTGCGGGCGATACCTTCGATTACCGGATTAGGATTTGGGATCCAGTGGAGTGCAGCATTCGAGAATACAATATCGAACACAGCCTCAGGGATAGTAAGAGTCACACAGATAAATGTTAGAGTAGGCAGGAATGACCTGCAATGTACCCTAAATTTATCGTCTGCGAGCACCCATAATAATGAGCGTCGCATGTACTTCCATCTCATCCTCACTGACGAATGTAATCTTTGCTGCAGGTACTGCCGGGCGAAGGCGTTCGAGGTGCTGGAAGAGAGCGATGATGAAACGGCCCCCCTGATCGATATCGATCCCAATCTTCCCCGGGATCTCGATTTCGATCTCCATCTGCTCTATCATTTTCTGCAAAAAGATCCCTCCCCTACACTTACCTTCTATGGAGGGGAACCGCTCATGCGTGCGGACCTGGTCGATCGGATTGTTCGCGAGGCACCGGTGCAGCAGTTCATGATCCAGACCAACGGGATGCTGCTCGACCGGCTGGCACCGGAGATCGTGAACCGGTTTTCCACCATCCTTGTTTCAATCGACGGGGGGGAGACACTCACTGACGGTAACCGCGGGATGGGGGTGTACCGGAAGGTGATGGAAAACGTCAGGATGATACGGCAAGCGGGATACACGGGAGAACTCATTGCACGGATGGCTGTTACCGAGCGGACCGATATCGCAGAAGCGGTCCGCTGGCTCGCTCAGAACCCGGACTATTCCTTCTCCTCCATCCATTGGCAGCTCGACGCAAATTTTGCCGGGGATTTTTCCCGGCGCACGTTTGCTGACTGGGTAATTGCGAGTTATAATCCCGGTATCCGGACACTGGTTGCAGACTGGATAGATCATATGGAGTCGAAAGGGGAGGTGATGAAGTGGTACCCGTTCCTTGACCCGATGGAAGACCTGCTGTTGGGCAAAAAAAGCCTTTTGCGATGCGGATCCGGACACGCAAACTACAGTATCATGACCGACGGGCACATTGCACCGTGCCCGGTGATGATCGGTATGAAAGAGTATTATGTGGGAGATATACGGACTGCTGACCCGCGAAACCTTGACAGTATTCTTGTCGGGGGTGAATGTACAGGATGTGCGATTTACGATTTCTGCGGGGGGAGATGCCTGTACTCCAATATTACAAAACCCTGGAACATAGCAGAGCGAAAAACAGTCTGCGGAACAGTGGAGAACCTCCGCTCTGCGCTCACGGAAGCAGTTCCCCGCGTTCGTGCTCTCATAGAGAAGGAGACGATCACTCTTCACGATTTTGCACATGAAAAGTTCAACGGGTGTGAAATCATCCCGTAATGGTAGCCAAGAAGCAAAGGTTTCAGAACCCATCACATTTTTCGTTCTTTTTTTTGTTTTTTTCCCGCGGGTGTTATCCCAGGGTCATGAATGGAAAAACCTCTTATCTGCATCAGACTCATACTAAAATCCATGGCCGAATCCTGGAAAGAGGCAAGAGACTGTGCCCGGAAAGAGGCACTCCCGCAGGTCTATCACGACTGCGATGCGAATACCTATGGAGCGTGTAACACCGGTGAACACCAGGGCACATTCAAAGGCGGAGTCTTCACTGAGCATCGCTGTCTTTGCATGCCTGCACACCTGAGTCCTGAAGAACTCGAGGCCAAAGAGAAAAAATTCTTGTCAGAGAACCCTGACTGGTAAAAAATTACTTTTTTTGTATTTCCTGCCGGAACCGGTGCATGAGATCATACATGACCAGACGGAACTCTTCCCCAATCTCTTCCCAGGATTTGGCATCTGAAACCAGGTCCTCCCGGGGGCTGGATTTTGTCTCATGCACGACCGGATTGTCACTATCCTGCTCATTACGTGGGATCCAGAAAAGCTGGCGCATGATCTCGAAGTAGCCACTCACCAGTACAACAATAAAAACAATCGGGACGATCACAAAAGAGAGCACCCAGACAAACGAGTAAAGACTGGTTGCCGCTACAGAATCCACCCACTGGAAGACATGGAGCATAAACGCAATGACAAAGACGCTGCCAATCGCCCGTATGATGGGCGCAGGAAGATTGAGCGGGAACGGGAATGCAAAGAAAATATCCCCCACCAGCAGGATGATCGAAATGAGCAGGAGCAGCCAGAAGTTCTCGTTGAGGAAAACAACACCGGCCCGGTAGATGGGGCTGGATACATAATAGGTGAGAATGTTTGCCAGAACGACGACAATCAGGAACATGATAATCCCGATCATCCGTGAAACAAACACCGAGCTTAAGGATTTATTCTGACATTGCCTCATTTTCCAGCCACTCCATGATAGTGAATAAGATTTGTCAAAGACACTATTAAGATACCCGCTGGGATTCTGCAACCATCACAAAACCTATCATCCGGGCACACGATTCATCGGTATGCAGGTCAACTACAAACGATACGGGCTCTACCTGCTCAGGTGGCAGGCAAGTACCCCGATACTCGCCGGTGTCGGTATTCTTCTCGCTTCTATGGGCCAGTGGGTTGCCGCCATTGTTGCTAACCTGATCGGCGGACTGATCTTCTTCTGGGTGGACCAGTTCATCTTCACCTCCCAGAGTCTCGCTGCGCAGTGGGAAGTCAAAGAGAACATCACCTGCGTTGACTGCGGCAAAGTCGCTCGCGGTTACCGGCTGGTGCGATCAGGAGATTACGACAGGACTCACGATCATGAACCGGAGTTCCGGTGCGAGGAATGCTCAAAGAAAAAGACTGAAGAGCTCAAAGGGAGGGGGGTAAAAGTCCATTGAACAGCACTTTGTTTTTCTGATTCCGGTTTGCTTTTTTTACGATATCATATGTACATCTTTTGCCGGCCGTCTTTTCCTTTCGGCAGGTGTAGGATCGAAAGAATGTCGATCTACTTCCATCCACTGCTCTATCCCATGGGACTATCCGTAGCAGGGGTTTTCGACACTGTTTTTACATCCTGTCGGCGTAGAACGACAATTCCAGGCGCTCTTGGTGCCCAACCGCCATAATGTTTAAAAAAATACATAAACAAACAATAAGTTACAATAATGTATAAATATGTACAAAGTAGACCATGATCCACCCCACTGCCAGCGAACCGGCAGCTGATAGTACGGTGATACCGGTGGACTGGAAAAGGCTATAAAAATGGATGAACTGAACCTGAATCTGAGACTTAAGGAATACCTGATCGCAGTAAAAGACCAGCCAAAACCGTTGATCATCCCGCTATGTGCCGGGATTTCTTTACCGGATATCTCTCCACTGGATGTCTATACCGGTACGCGGAACGGCTGCGGGTTCCTGCTCGAATCGATGGAGGGGAGCGAGAAGATTGCCCGCTACTCCTATATCGGGATCGATCCCGAGTTCATTGTCACGATAGGTGAGACCGTGAATGTCCGGGGTAATGAACGCTTTACGGCAATTGCAAAAGAACCTGATGGTGAGACACCTGTGGATAAGATCAAATCTATCCTCTCCCGGTTCTGCTATGTGAACGTGAAAGCGCCCCGGTTCTTCGGGGGTATGGTGGGTTACTTCGCGTACGACTGCGTGTACTCGCTATTTGAAAAGGTACGTGAGGGTCAGAACGGCAGCCTGCAATCAGCCGGGAACCGGGCCCCTGAAGATCATAATGCCTGTTTCATGCTCACCAAGGACTGCATCGTATTCGATCATGCTGAACGGAAACTCTTCATCTTCTCCAGCCCGTTCCTCACTTACGAATCCGATCTTGAAGAAGAATATAACCGTAGTATTGCGAAGATCAGGGCTCTGGGCGATCATATTGCAGATCTTGCATCGGGTAAGAAAACGAGTGAAACACTGAAACAGATGAGCGGAAAAACACCGGAATATATTGCGTCAGTATCGCAGGAATCTTTTGAGCGATCCATAGAACGGGTAAAGGAGCACATCGTCGCCGGGGATATCTTCCAGGCTGTGATCTCACGACGAATGGAGTGTGCAGTAAAAAACGATCCGTTCACGATCTATGCTGCACTCCGGGAGATCAACCCGAGTCCGTACATGTATTATCTCGATTTTGGGGACGAGCAGGTAATCGGGGCAAGTCCCGAGATGCTCGTGCGGGTGGAAAAACGGCGGGTAACAACCGTGCCAATCGCCGGCACACGCCCACGGGGATGCGATGCCCGTGAAGATGCACAGCTTGCAGAAGATCTCCTAAAAGATCCCAAGGAGCGTGCCGAGCACACAATGCTTGTCGATCTGGCAAGAAACGATATCGGCCGGGTATGCCGGTTCGGTTCTGTTGAAGTCGGGGAGTTCATGGGTATTGAGAAGTTCTCCCATGTCCAGCATATTGTCTCCACGGTCAATGGCGTGCTTCGGGACAACCTGGATTGTTATGATGCCTTCAAATCCTGTTTCCCTGCAGGAACCGTGTCGGGAGCCCCGAAGGTCCGGGCAATGCAGATTATCGATGAGGAAGAGACGCAGAACCGCGGGCTCTATGCCGGGGCGGTCGGGTATGTCGGATTTGACAGGAATCTCGAGTTCGCGATTGCGATCCGTACGATAATTGTCCGCAACGGGAGGGCGTACGTACAGGTGGGGGCGGGGATTGTCGCCGATTCGGTGCCGGCCAATGAATGGAAGGAGACCGAAAGCAAGGTATCGGCGATGCTGCGGGCGATCGAGCGGGCCGGGGTGTCATCATGAAGGTCCTGATCGTGGACTGCTATGACAGTTTCACCTTCAACCTGTACCAGCAGGTAGGCAAACTCGGGGGAAACCCGGGGGTCATGACCTGCGACACGCCGCTTGAGCAGCTTGAAAAGAGCGGGTGCGACCGGATTATTCTCTCACCCGGACCGGGAACTCCCCACGATTCCGGTGTCTGCATTGAAGTGTTAGAGACGATGAGCAGGACGATTCCCACGCTGGGGGTCTGTCTCGGGCACCAGGCGATCTGCACAGTGTTTGGGGGGGAAGTCGTCAGGGCAGAACACCTGATGCATGGCAAGACCTCATCAATCCGGCACGACGGGGAGGGAATTTTTACCGGAATACCCACGCCATTCACCGCGACACGCTACCACTCGCTGGTTGCCCGTGAAGACACCCTGCCTGCAGAGCTGCAGGTTTCTGCCACCAGTCTTGACGATCATTACGTGATGGGGGTAAGACATACACGGTACCCGATCGAAGGGGTCCAGTTCCACCCGGAGAGTATCCTGTCGCAGGAAGGCGACCGGATTATACGGAATTTCCTTGCCGGAACACAGGAGGCATCATGACGTTTAAAGAGACGCTCACCAACCTTGCAGCAGGGCGGGATCTCGACCCCGCGGAAGCGGCAGGGATGATGAGTACCATCATGGAAGGGCAGGCTTCGCAGGCACAGATCGGTGCATTTCTTCTTGCACTACATATGAAGGGTGAGACTGCCGCCGAGATCGCAGCCTTTGCCCGGGTGATGCGGGATCGTGCGATCACGGTGCGACCTATGACCGGACGGATGCTCGTCGACACCTGCGGTACCGGAGGAGACGGGGCGCAGACCTTCAACATCAGCACCGCTTCAGCATTTGTTGCTGCAGGAGCGGGTTGCCCCGTTGTCAAGCACGGCAACCGTGGCGTGAGCAGCAGGTGTGGTTCGGCAGATGTCCTCGCAGCTCTGGGAGTCAGTCTCGCACCAGCCCCGGAAGTGCAGGCGCGTATCGTCGAAGAGATCGGCATCGCTTTCTTCTTTGCCCCGAATTACCACCCGGCCATAAAACATGTCATGACCGCCCGGCAGGAGATCGGGTGCAGGACCATCTTCAACATCCTTGGCCCGCTGGCAAACCCTGCCGGTGCACAGGCACAGGTTCTCGGCGTGTACCGACCTGACCTTACGGGTACCCTGGCTGATGTGCTCAGGATACTCGGACTCTCGCGGGCGATGGTGGTCCATGGATCTGGTCTCGATGAGATCACAACAACGGGGGATACAATGATTGCTGAGCTCAGTAACGGAGCAATCCAGACATATTCGATCCGGTGCGATACCTACGGAATTTCACCTGCAGAGTCTGCAGATCTTGCGGGAGGTGATGCGCAGCAGAACGCCTGCATCATCCGCGATATACTTCGGGGTGAGCGTGGGGCAGCACGGGATATCGTGCTCATGAACGCAGGAGCTGCTGTTTATGTCGGCGGGCTGGCACCGGATCTTCACGAAGGGATCCGGCTTGCTGCAGATTCCATAGATTCAGGGAATGCTTCTGCCCGGCTCGATGCGCTGGTGGATGCAACGCGGGGTATCGCATGATCCTCGATGCGATCATCAAGCGCACCGAGAAACGGGTTGCCCTCCTCCCGGCAACGTTTCCGGAAAATAATACCCGAGCTCCGGTAAGCCTGATCGATGCGATACGGAACAGGAACAGCAGGAATGCGGTGATTGCCGAGATCAAATGTGCCTCACCCAGTCGCGGCACTATCCGCCGCAACGTGGACATGGCAATGATGGCAGGAGCTCTGGCGGGTAGCGGGTGCGTGGCACTCTCGGTGCTGACCGAGCCATATTTCTTCGGGGGCACGGGACAGGATATCACCAAAGTGAAGTCAGCGGTTAGCATCCCCGTGCTGAGGAAGGACTTCATCATCGACGAACAGCAGATAGCAGAGACACGGGCACTCGGGGCTGATGCGGTACTCCTTATCGCGGCAGTGCTCAAGGAACGCCTTCCGGTATTTGTCGATCTCGCACAGGAGTATGGTCTTGAACCGCTTGTCGAGGTCCATAATACAGAAGAGATAAAAGCCGCACTTGCCACCCATGCAACACTGATAGGTATAAACAACAGAAATTTTGCTACTCTCACCATTGACCGCTCCACAACCCGGCTTCTCTCGGGGAGTGTCAGGTTCGCAGGCAGAACAATCGTATCCGAAAGTGGTATGCGATCAGCCGATGATATCCGTGAGATGAAACCCTACTGCGATGCGTTCCTGATCGGTTCGTCGATCATGGCGCATGAACGCCCGGAGAAAAAACTCGAGGAATTCGTATGCGCATAAAGTGCTGCGGGATTACCCGGCCGGATGATGCCCGGTACGCTGAAGCGTGCGGCGCAGACGCAATAGGGGTCGTGATGTTTTCACCCTCTTCAAAAAGGTCAGTATCTCCGGAACGAGCCCAGGAAATTTTTGACGCTGTCGGCCCCTTTGCCACAACTGTTGCGGTAAGCCACACGAGATCACCAGAAGATCTCGAACAGATCCTCGCACTGCACCCGGATGCAATCCAGATCTCGCACCCGTTTGTGTTCCGGGAAAAACAGGTGGCGAAAGTGATCCGGGTCATCGGGAGAAACGATCCGCTCCCTGCAGATTGTGACGCTGTCATCGTGGATGAAAGCCATGGCAGCGGGAAAGAGTATGATCTCTCACATGCCCGTTATGCAGTGCAGCGATCAGCGCTCCCAGTAATTCTTGCCGGGGGGCTTACCCCGGAAAATGTGGCGGAAGCCATCCGGCAGGTGCACCCGTATGCTGTAGATGTGGCAAGCGGGATCGAAACAGCACCGGGAATCAAAGATCATACAAAAATCGCCGCATTCATTACGGCTGCACGAAAGAGCGTACCATGACAACAAACGGAAGATACGGACAATACGGCGGGCAGTACGTCTCCGAGACACTGATGTGCGCACTCATCGAACTGGAGGATGCATACGAAAAAGTGAGGAGTGATCCACAGTTCGCCCGCGCACTTGCAGCATTGCAGACTGAATACGCGGGACGCGAAACCCCGCTCACCTTCTGCCCGAATGCCTCACGGGAACTCAGCTGTAAGATCTATCTCAAGCGCGAGGATCTCGTGCACGGCGGTTCCCACAAGCTGAACAACACCCTCGGGCAGGCACTGCTCGCCAAAAAAATGGGCAAAAAACGACTGATTGCCGAGACCGGCGCCGGGCAGCACGGGGTCGCAACAGCGATCGTCGGGGCTGCACTCGGTATGCCTGTCGAAGTCTACATGGGCGAGGTGGACACGCAGCGGCAGGCACTCAATGTCTTCCGCATGGAACTGATGGGAGCGAAAGTGATCCCGGTCAAGTCAGGAACGAAGACGCTCAAGGATGCAATCAATGAAGCGCTTCGCGACTGGGTGGCAAACGTGCGGGACACCTACTACCTGATAGGCTCGGTCGTAGGCCCCCACCCGTACCCGCTTATGGTGAGGGATTTCCAGTCGGTGATCGGCAGGGAGGCACGGGAACAGGTGATGAGAAAAGAGGGGCGGCTTCCGAGTACGGTAGTTGCGTGCGTGGGTGGCGGGTCGAATGCCATCGGCATCTTCCACCCGTTCCTTGCCGATGATGTGGAACTGGTCGGGGTCGAGGCGGGAGGCGAAGGGATCGAGACAGGAAAGCATTCCGCCACGCTCTGCGCCGGCGATACCGGAGTGTTGCACGGAACCCTCTCGTACCTCTTACAGGATGAGCACGGGCAGATACTTCCCACCCATAGCATCTCCGCAGGACTGGATTACCCCGGCGTTGGCCCTGAGCATGCAATGCTTAAGGACAAGCACCGCGTGACCTATGCAGCGGTCAACGACCCTGAAGTGCTGGATGCGTTTAAGTTCCTTTCAAAAACCGAAGGGATCATCCCTGCACTGGAGTCCGCCCATGCGGTAGCATACGTACAGCAGAACGCGGACCGGTTCGATAAGGATGACATTGTGATCATCAACCTCTCGGGACGTGGCGACAAGGATGTAGCTGAAGTTGCAAAGATGCAGGGGTGCCTGTAATGGGACGAATCGAAGGGGTATTTTCTGCGTCTTTTCTGAAAAAACCAGCCTTCATCGGTTTTACCGTAGCAGGAGATCCTGACAAGGCGACCTGCATCCGGATTGCCCGGGCACTGATAGCCGGGGGGACGGATATCCTTGAACTGGGGGTGCCATTCTCTGACCCGGTAGCAGATGGGCCGACCATTCAGAAAGCTGATGAACGGGCACTTGCGGCGGGAACGACACCGGATACGGTATTTGAGATCGTCAGGGAAATACGTAAAGAATCCAATGTGCCAATCGTATTCCTCACGTATTACAATCTCATCCATCGCCGTGGCATCGAGAAATTCTATCAAGAAGCCCATGAAGCGGGTGCTGATGGTATTCTGGTTGCCGATATACCGGTCGAGGAGTCAGAGGAGGTCTGTGCTGTTGCAGCACGGTGCGGCATCGACCCAATCTTCCTCATCACCCAGACAACTTCGGATGAACGGATCAGGAAAATTGCAGCGAAGGCACGCGGGTACCTGTACCTGGTTGCAGTGCTGGGTGTCACCGGTGTGCGGGACACGGTATCAGACGGGGCAATCGATCTCCTGCACCGGGTCCGCAGGCACACTAAGCTTCCCCTTGCACTCGGCTTTGGCATATCTACACACGCACATACACAGACATGCACCCGTGCAGGAGCCGACGGGGTGATTGTCGGGAGCGCGATTGTGGAGATCGTCGGGCGTAACCTGTCAGACCCGGACACCATGGTCCAGGACTTGCAGAATTATGTGCAGAACATGAAGCGGAAATAATCGAAAATTCAGGCATGGAGAAAAAATCACCTGAAACCATCTTTTTTATTCAGCGCCGGATAAAACTATGCCGGTAAATCATGAAGTCAAAAAACACTCTCCTTATCATGACGGGCATCTGCCTGGTTGCCGGCCTCCTTATTGCAGGTTGTACCCAGCAGGCATCACCCGCACAGGTACCTGCAACCCCCGCACCGGTTGTCACCACAACCACACCGGTCAGTGCCGGTATGGCAAACCCTGCTTCCGTCAACTGTGGGAAGATTGGGGGAACCACCGAAATCAAGAAAGATGGACCGGGTAACGAGTACGGCATGTGCACATTTGCCAATGGTACTGCCTGCGAGGAATGGGCACTCTTCCGCAATGAAGGCTGCAAACCCTTCACTCCGGTGACAACAACATCCGCAGCAGCGGTAGGTATGGCAAACCCGGCCTCAGTGAACTGTGGCAAAGCCGGGGCCACATCAGAGATCCTGAGTAACCCCGATGGCAGTCAGTACGGGATGTGCAAATTCCCCAACGGGACTGCCTGTGAGGAATGGGCACTCTTCCGTGGTGAAGGCTGCAAGCCGAATGTGGTACCAACCGCCACCCGGGCAAAATAATTTTTTCTTTTATTCAACCGCTTCCCCGCGGTAGCCATGTGTTGCCAGTGCGGCAATCACTGATTTTTCCCACAGGTTATCATCGTGATGAGGCATAGGTGCGATCTGTTCCTTCCAGATCTGCTCCAGAGGTTCATCCTTTGTTTTGAGCTCGTTACGTCCCATAATCCTGCCACACTCATGACCCCCGGGGTGATGAATCAGCATCCGGTAGCAGCGGAACTCCCTGCAGATTCGCGGGCGGGTAGAATAAATTGCACAGGCTAATCCTTTTCCTGCCGGGTTTTTCCTCATAAAAGGGCAGCCTTTTTCCGGCTCACCTTCTTTTGAAGAGAGGGGCTGGCTGTCGGCATAATCACTCTCAATATGGGCAAGGAAAAGTTCGTTCTTTATCCCGTACCTGCAATAATAATCGCGACTGGTAAGCTGGCGCTCAATTTTTATAAACGCTCCAAAACTCGCACAGCATTTCCCACACCCGTTGCAATCGAACTTCACCATATCGCTGATTGAATATCGACTTGCTGATAATAAAAAGAACGGTTCGGCATTCAGGTACGGATAAGAGACTTATCTTCTGCGACCAGCGCAAATCACAGATTAATCAAATTTTTCTGAGTTTTCTGAAAAATATAAACATTGGGAAGATTCTAAAATATTCTGAGGATCAAGATGACAAAAGAGAAGATAAAAAATACTCCGTGCCCACCCGAAGCTATACCTTGCGGGTGTACCCCGGTCACCAGGTGTAAGGTAGAAGCCGTATTGAACATTGACGAACGCGGACAGATGGTACTTCCAAAAGATATCCGGGAAAAAGCCGGCATCAGAACCGGGGATAAACTCGCCCTGATCAGTTGGGAAAAAAACGGCTGTATCTGTTGCCTTGCACTCATGAAAGTCGAAAACCTGAGTGGAATGGTAAAAGACGTGCTCGGACCTCTTATGCACAATGCGGGGCAATGAGGAGTGCAGAAGAAATGACCGCATCCCCATCATCCTGCTGTTCGCGCTCTGGCACTGCGGAGTCATCTCCCTGCAGCTGCAGGACAGGTAACCAACAACCAACAATAATCCGCACAGCAGACAGCACCCTCACGTTTGCCAACCAGCTTGATCATTTCCTTGCCCGCTGGGGAATAAACCGCATGGGGCACAGTATTGAACCGGGCCTCTACCGGCTCGGCAACCCTGCTGCGGAATCCCCGATCTTCGCCTCGGCAAACTATACGCTTAGTTTCGATGCCCTGCGTTCTGCTCTCGCTGGATTCGATGCGTACATCCTGGTACTGGATACCAAAGGGATCAATGTCTGGTGCGCTGCCGGAAAAGGCACGTTCGGCACCGATGAACTGGTAAACCGCATTGAAAAAGCCGGACTTGCCGGCGTCCTCACCAACAGGAGGATTATCGTCCCCCAACTGGGAGCACCGGGAATTTCCGCCCCTGACGTACAGCGCCGCTCTGGCTTCAGGGTCGAATATGGCCCTGTCCGTGCCTGGGATCTCCCCGAATACCTGAGGCAAGGAAAAGCAACACCGGAAATGCGCAAGGTTACGTTTCCGGTCTGCGACCGGATCGTGCTGGCACCGGTCGAACTGGTTCACGTCGCGCTGCCGACAATCGTTATCGCAGCCGCACTCTGGTTCCTTGCCGGCACAATTGCAGCACTTGCAGCCCTGGCTGCTGTGATTGCAGGAACCGTACTCTTCCCGGCCTTACTGCCGTTCATCCCGACAAGGGACTTCTCCACAAAAGGCCTCATTCTCGGGGGAATTGTGGCAATCCCGTTTACTGCGGACTTTGCTTCAGCTCCGGCATTACCCGGCTGGGCTGTGCTAATTGCAGCCTTAACACCGCTTCTCATTATGCCGGCAGTCACCGCATACCTTGCCCTGAATTTTACCGGTTCGACAACCTTCACCTCACGGACCGGTGTCAGAACGGAGATCTTCAGGTATGTACCCGTCATGACGTTCATGGCAGTATCAGGGGTCCTCTTTGGGATAGTACTTGGTGCGAGCCGTCTCATGGGAGTGATCTGATGTTTGATTCCTACGAAAAGAATACCCTCCAGTTCCATAAGGATCGGTGCATCAACTGCAAACGCTGTACCCAGGTCTGCCCCCACGGGGTTTTTGAAGAGGGAGCCGTGCATGTGGAGCTTGCCCGACCGGCAGCGTGCATGGAGTGCGGTGCATGCGCACTGAACTGCCCGGTCCAGGCGATCGAGGTTCAGAGCGGGGTCGGGTGTGCCTGGGCGATGATCAGTGCCGCACTACGGGGCAAGGACATTGATAGCGGGGAATGCAGTTGCGGCGGGGATGAGGGGACCTGTTGTGGAGCTCAGGAAGAGAAGACCTCCTGCTGCGAGGATAAATGATAACCAAAACACGGATCATTTTTGTCTGCACGGCCAATGCCGCCCGCTCCCAGATGGCCGAGGGACTGCTGCGAAAAAAATACGGTGACCGGTATGAAGTGTTCTCTGCCGGCACCCGGCAGGCGAAAGTGAGCACATCGGCAATAGCAGTGATGCAGGAGATCGGGATCGACATCTCGCATCACCGTTCAAAAACACTCGATGAATTCCATGGGGAGTCATTCGATATCGCAGTTACGCTCTGCGACAAGGCCCATTCGGTCTGCCCCATTATACCGGGTGCAAAGAAAACCATCCATCACGGGTTTTCTGATCCTCACCTGGTACCCGGGACTCGTGAGACAATCCTGAACGGGTATCGCAAGGTAAGGGACGAAATTGCCGATTGGATCGATGTCGAGTTTGGAACTTTGCCAAAATAATAACCCTTTTTTCCAACAACAAGATTGATAGCATCCCCTCACCTTCATTGCATTATCGGGTACGGGGGATAATGACCGGGAAAAAGCGGGATATCTACAAGGAATCGCTCGAACTTCATGCAAAGCACCAGGGAAAGATCGAGGTGCATTCCAAGGTCTCCTTAACGAACCGCCATGATCTCTCCCTTGCCTATACCCCGGGGGTGGCAGAAGTCTGCAGGGCCATCTGCAACAACAAGGATCTTGCGTACAAATACACCCTCAAAGCAAACACGATTGCGATCGTCAGTGATGGTTCAAGGGTACTTTCCCTGGGTAACATCGGGGGCTATGCAGCTATTCCGGTGATGGAGGGGAAGGCGCTCCTCTTCAAAAAGCTCGCCGGTATCGATGCCTTTCCTATCTGTTTTGAGAGTTACCATACGGATTTTGTTGATGAAGTAAAGAATATTGCACCGGTATTCGGGGGGATTGCCCTCGAAGACATAGCAGCACCGAAATGTTTTGAGATGGAAGAAGCACTCCAGGATATCGGGATTCCGGTGATGCACGATGACCAGCACGGGACTGCAGTCGTAGTGCTTGCAGCCCTCCTCAATGCCTGTAAAGTGACAAAAAAGCGATTTGAGGATCTGAACATTGTTGTGGTCGGCGCCGGTGCTGCCGGGTTTGCTATCACAAGGATGCTCATGTGCATAGGCTATGATCCCAAACTCTGCAGCAGGGTAAAAGAGATCATCGTGTGCGACAGCAAAGGCATCAT
This sequence comes from Methanomicrobiales archaeon, assembly GCA_025350045.1. Taxonomy (GTDB): domain Archaea; phylum Halobacteriota; class Methanomicrobia; order Methanomicrobiales; family Methanospirillaceae; genus Methanoregula. Next base: position 58,662 of record JANXYM010000083.1, read on the forward strand.
CCATCATGCCCGCGAGGGATTGTACGCCAATAAATACAAGTTCATCATCGCCGAGAAGACCAACCGGAGCGGTCGGACCGGTACTCTGGAAGATGCCATGCGGGGTGCTGATGTCTGTATCGGGGTATCCGTGCCGGCGATCATCACCCCGGCAATGGTCCGGTCAATGAACAAGGATCCCATCATCTTTGCCCTTGCAAGTCCCATGCCGGAAATATTTCCCGATGATGCGCTTGAGGCAGGAGCAGCAATTGTCGGTACAGGTCGCGGGGATTTTCCCAACCAGATCAATTACGCCCTCGCATTTCCGGGTATCTTCCGCGGGGCACTCGATGTCTGTGCAACACGCATCTCTGACGAGATGAAGGTCGCCGCTGCTCACGCGCTTGCCGGGTATGTCAAACGTCCCCGCAAGGACCGGATCCTTCCGCAGGTGCTCAACCGCAATGTGGTAAAGGCCGTAGCCCACGCAGTCAGTGAAGCTGCGGTTGCAAGCGGGTGTGCCCGCCAGATTGACTAAAAAATTCGTGACAGGAAAGATTCAAAGGAAAAAAATCGAGCTCTTTTTAGGGTTTCCTTGTCACAAATCAAGAGGCCGGGTCATTCCGGTTTTTTGAGCACCCGGCATATCTTTTCCATAAGTGCGTGATGTCGTACCAGGTGATCGATAAATGCACCACTCTGGCCTTCGATAATCAACGGAGTCCACGTGATCCCACAATCCGTATCCCAGAGAATAAGCCCTTCGGCAGGAGCGGGCTGGAGGGGCCGGTCCGCATCAGCTTCCAGCAGGAGGGCAATTGAACTCTCATCGGCTTCCCCATCCCCGATAAGGTGTAATGCCGCTGCCATGCACCGCACCTGGTGCCAGAGGAAACTCTCGGCTTGTACTTCAAAATAAACAAACCTTTCTTCCTCACCCACACGGGCTGCAAGGATATTCCGGTACGGGTTCTTGTCCTTCACCCGTGCGAAGTTGGTAAAATTATGGCTGCCCAGAAACTGCTGTGCTGCCCGGTTCATCGCCTCCGGATCATGAGGTCTTTTCGAAAAATAATACCGGTACGTGCGGGACTTTGCATCGTACCGGGGATGAAATTCCGGGGATACATCTGCATATTCACTGCACCAGAGATCCGGAGGGAGCTGGGTGTTAATCACAATCCTGGCGCGATCCGGTGCATCCGTTGAGAACGCGATAACCTGCCCGCTGGCATGGACACCGCGATCCGTTCTCCCGGCCGACAAAAATCCGGCCTTTCGCCAGTCATCAAAGAGGCTCAGCCGCTGGCATGCAGCCACAAACTCACCTTCCACCGTGCGGTGGGCTGCCTGCATCTGTGAGCCATAGAACCTGCTGCCCAGGTACGAGACCCGGAACGCGAGCCTTACCGGAGGGGCATCAGCCGGGTTATCCGTGTGATCTTTCTCCATGTGTTGTTGAGAGACTGGCGGGTATAGGTGCGCAGCGGCGTCTGTTTTCCACCGCAGGTAACGTTTCCGGCCCGGATGGCATCAAGGATCGCAGGCACATTCTTCTCCGCATCGATATAGGTCCTGCCAAAACCAACGAACCGTGCATTATGCGCATCACTTCCCCCCACACAGGGCTTGCCCAGCTTCAGAGCGATTCGTTCCGCTTTCCGGTTCGCTGACCCGACAATGTACCGGCTGTTGAAGGATTCCACCGCGTCAACAACCATCATGCCGGCTTTTCTCCTGCGGGCGACCCCATGACGCCAGACATGATACGGGTGCGGGAGGATGAGCAGCGCCCCCATTCGCCGGGCCATGGCAACGGTAACTTCCACATCGAGCCCTGCGGGGATGATCTCGGCAACGCCGAGAACAAGCAGGTGGCCTTGTTTGGTCGTGACTTCAATACCGGGGATCACCAGAACTGATGTCTCGCATAAAAGGGCCTTTTTTGCGCCGTCAACCGAATCATGGTCAGTGATGGCAATCGCATCGAGTCCCGCTGCTTCGGCAGCCCTGAGGATCTCCTCGACACTGCTCTCACCATCCTTGGAGAAATTCGTGTGCACGTGCAAATCGCAGGTCAGCATTTGATCATAGTGTTTTTATCTCTCTGGTATTAAGGGAACTTATGCGCATCCTGCTGCCCACTGGTGCTGCCACGGAGAAAATGGTGAAACGAGCGGCAGCGGGTTTTGATGCGGATGTGGTTGTGACCGGGGAGATTGCATCGTTTCTCACTCCTCACAACCTTCACACCCTGATACAAAAGGGGAAATACGATCTCGTGATTGTCCCGGGTATGTGCACTGCCTCGTTTGAGAAGCTTGAACGGGATACGGGTATACCCATCTGCCGCGGTCCCCGCCATGCAGCAGATCTCGCCCTTATCCTGCCCATGATCGATACGATTTCCCTGTCACGCACCGTTCCCGCCGATGAATTTCTCACGGCAAAAAAAGCAGGCGATGCAATGTACCGGGTTGAGCAGCAGGAGCAGGATGCTGGCGCCGATTTCCTGATCCGGGGCGTGAAGATAGGCGGCGACTCACGGATGAAGGTACTTGCCGAGATCATGGATGCCCACCGGTGCGAGTATCTTTATGAAAAAGTGGAGCGGTTCTTTTTTGCCGGCGCTGACATCGTGGATCTCGGTTTCGGGTTCGATGCCACTCCGGAGGATGTGTCACACGCATTTTCTCTCGTGGCTGACATTGACCGCCCACTCGCAGTGGATACCCAGAACCCGCTCCTGATCCGGGCTGCGCTGAAACGTGCGGATCTCGTTCTCTCGCTGCAGGAACAAAATATCCCGGAGATCGGTGGCGAAGTGGCAGATGCGGGCATTGCCGCAGTCGTTGTGCCGGGCGATAGTACGCTTGTCAGGAATATCACTCTGGCAAAACGGGCCGGTATCACGTGTGTTGTTGCAGATCCTCTCCTCCAGCCGGTTGGTTCCGGGCTGGTAACATCACTGAAAAATTTCAGGGATACCGGCCATCCCCTCTTTTTTGGAGCGGGCAATGTGGTAGAGCTCCTTGATGCAGACTCGATTGGGGCGAATGCATTGCTGGCAGGAATCGCAAGCGAGGTGGGGGCATCCGTCATTTTTACGAGCGAGCACTCGGACAAGACACAGGGATCAATCCGGGAGATGCGACAAGCCGTTGAAATGATGGTGCTTGCAAAAGATCGCCCGTATCCCAAGGATCTCGGTATCGATCTGCTCGTGCTCAAGGAGAAGCGGAAGCGGCGCGAGCCACCGGTGGAGTACGAGACCATGATCGCGGCTAAAAAGATGCCGGACGAGATCACCTACGATCCAAAGGGCAACTTCCGGATTGGAATTGACGGTGACCAGATCATCGCCGCGATCAATGGCAAAGCGGTGCAGGGCAGACACTGGCAGGATGTGCTCTCCACAATTATCTCACAGGGAGATGTCACGCTGCTCGACCATGCCGGGTATCTCGGACGGGAACTCTACAAGGCGGAACTTGCCATCCGGTACGGGCGAAGCTTTGAACAGGACGGGGAGTTCTGACAGGGCACGGGGCATCCATTCTTTTATCCCGTTTCTCTTCCATTGCTAAGTATGGCACAACAGGCACGTGCATCCCACATCCTTGTAAAGACTGAAGACGAAGCAAACAAGATCATGAAGCGGGTCGCTGACGGTGAAGATTTCGCTGCAGTTGCCAAGCGGTTCTCATCCTGCCCTTCGGGAAAGAACGGGGGTGATCTCGGCTGGTTCGGCAAGGGTATGATGGTGCCCGAGTTTGAGCAGATCGCTTTTACCGAGGAGGTCGGTAAGGTTGTCGGTCCGGTCAAGACCCAGTTCGGGTTTCATGTCATCAAAGTGACCGGTAAGAAATAATTTTCCGGGCATACGGTCATGGACACCAAATTTTTTCTGGGCATTGGTCTTGCGATAGTACTCGTCTTCTGCGGGGCAGCGATCTACACTACGTTTAGCAAACTGCCAACTGCTTCAACAGCACCTGCAGATCGCGAGATACTCTATCAGGTCTCGACTATCGATGCCCTGATGCAGGGCGTATACGATGGCGTGCAACCCGTCGGAGAACTCAGGAAACACGGGAACTTTGGTATCGGTACATTCGAAGGCCTTGAAGGCGAGATGATCGTACTTGACGGCAAGGTGTACCAGGCAAAGGCTGACGGCAGGGTGTATCAGGTCACGGACACTGCCACCACACCGTTTGCCACGGTCACCTGGTTCGAACGCGATATAACGGAGACCATTAACCGGCCGATGAACTTTTCCGTGTTTTCCCGGGAGATGAGCGGCCGTTTACCCTCCCAGAACATGATCTACGCGGTGCGGATGCATGGTACATTCCCCCAGATGAAGGTGCGGGCAATCCCTGCGCAGCAGAAGCCTTACCCCACGCTCACGGATGCGGCCAGGAACCAGTCGGTGTACACCTACGCTGATACCACCGGCACCGTAGTCGGGTTCTACACCCCGGCGTTTTTCAAAGGTCTCAATGTCGCAGGCTACCACTTGCATTTTATCAGCGATGACCGGCTCACCGGGGGCCATATCCTGGATTTCACGGTACCGGCAAATACAACCGTGGAATATGACATCACGCCGGCATTTGCCATGCCGCTGCCGACCAGCGGGGCATTTACCGGAGTCGATCTCTCGCAGGACCTGAGTAAGGAGCTCGCAAAGATCGAATCTTAAAACCGGTTCTTCTCTTTTTTTTACGAGCATTTTTTTGACCAGCAGCACGCATATAACCGGTACAACGCCCGTGCACGGGTGCAAGGCATCAACCATGAACATCCGCGGAATAAAACAGGAACTTCTCAGGCTGCTCCTTGAACTGGGAAGGGACAGTCACCCCAACGAGTTCGTGGCTCTTCTCATAGAAAGAGACGGGGTGATCGAGGAGCTCAACATGGTTCCCGGCACCATCACCGGTGAAGACTCTGCATCGGTCTTCTTTGATATGATGCCACTGGGCACCCATCTTGCCGGCAGTGCCCACAGCCATCCGAATGGAGTGCTCAGGCCGTCAGATGCAGATGTGCATTTCTTCCCCCGGGCCGGGCGGTTCCACCTCATCATCGGCTACCCGTACCGCATGGGCGACTGGCAGTGCTTCAGTGCTGACGGGGAGCTACGCAAACTTGAGGTGATCGCATGAGCATCCGAAGGGTTGTTGCCACCGGCACGTTTGACCTCCTGCACCCGGGTCATATCTACTACCTTGAAGAGTCAAAAAAACTCGGCGATGAACTCTGGGTGATCGTAGCCCGCGATATGAACGTGAAACATAAACCCCGCCCAATCATCCCGGAAGAACAGAGGCTTGCAATGATCGCCTCACTCCGCCCGGTAGACCATGCGATCCTTGGCGATAAAACCGATATGTTTCGCCCGATTGAGGAGATCCGCCCGGCAGTGATCACCATCGGGTTCAACCAGCTCTTTGACGAGGAAAAACTCCGCCCGCAGCTTGCCGCCCGGAACCTCACGCCAACGGTCGTGCGCATAGGAAAATATGCCGACAGCGAACTCTGCAGTTCGCGGCGGGTTGTGCAGGAGATCGTCGCAAAGCGCTGTCATGACGAAGACACCAATTCTTCAGAAAACGCAGGAAAAAAATAAAAGCAAATGTATTTTTATTCAATTGAAATCCGGTTTTCCTCAGCATTTCACTGTTCTTGTCAATCAGTTATGAGGATATTCGCCACACACCCACGAGGGGGAGGATGCCCGGGGGGAACATCCCCTCTGATCTCATCTTTCGTTTTTCTTACGGTCTGCCGGGCAGGTTTGCAATGTTTGAATATGAGAGAATTTGAGAGAATTTGAGGAATTCATGGGGCTACTTAAAAGGGTTGATTTTTACCCCCATTCCCGTTTCACGTTTTAATGCATCCTGCGCTGAGAGGCCGCCCGGTGGCGTCCGTGGCTGACGATCCCGCGACGCAACATGCCACTGTATTTTGCCATGAATGACCCGACAATGGAAGTCACAATAACCATTGCCGCGATCGTTGTACCCACCAGCGGGGATCCATAGAGCACTGCAAGCGCAATCGAGAACTCTCCCCGGGCAATGGTATTGGCCCAGATCTCAAGACCCGAAAGGGCTGAATCATGAATGAATATTCCGGTGAGCAGGCCGGATATGAGCTTGCTGGCAACGGCAAGAAGGCTGATCGCCCCGATAACAAACCAGTTAACCCCGCCCGAGAAATCCACGGTGACGCCAAAAAAGACAAAGAAGACCACTAAAAAGACATCCTTGAACGGGCGGGCGTGCTGCTCGAAGGCATCCGGATCCGTTGTTGCAAATGCAACCCCCAGCGCGATCACCATCATTGTCTCGGGCACACCCAGGTACAGCGAGAAGGATGCAGTGGTAAGCACTGCGGCAAACGTAAAGAGGATGGGGAGCTCGTCATCCCGGTCAAGGATAGAGATGAGAAATTCCTTACCATAATGGGCGAGAGCATAGAGCACACCAAGAACTGCCATAATCTTTACCAGGAAGATGATCAGATTCTGGTTTCCGGCAGAGAGGATTGCCAGGAAGATGATCAGTACGAGATCTTCAAAGACCATCAGCCAGATGACGGTGTCGGATTCGCGGAGCATCAGCTTGCGGTTCTCGATTAACGACGTTATTGCCATCGCAGTGCTCGAGATGTAGAAAGCGGATGCGATAATGAGCGATTCCGTGAAAGAGAATCCAAGCAGGTACGCTCCTGCAAAGCCGATGATCATGTTAACATTGAGATCGATAATTCCGCTGGTCAGGACCGCTGTCCGGTTCGATGCAATCCGTTCCGGTTTTAAGCCCAGTCCCATGAAGAACAATAAGAAGATCAGCCCCATCTCTGAGAAGAAGTGGCTTATCTCATTTGTTGTGAGCAAACCCCCCCCGGTTTTTCCCAACAGCACGCCTGCAAGGATATAGAACGGGATGGCGGGTATCGACAGGTACTTGGTGACGAGGGCAAGCACCAGGCAGACGAAGAGCGCAAGAATGAGACTTTCCATTAATCCACCATAATTTCGGCTTCAAACTTTTTGATCTGGTCGCTCTCCCCAATGACCAGTGCCGCATCGCCTTTCTCAAAAACGAAGGTCGGGGGCGGGTTGATGATATTCCGATCATGCCGGCAGACCGCTATCACGGTAGCGCCGGTCTTGGCCCGGATCTGGAGGTCTTCAATCGTTTTTCCTACAGCAGACGCAGTAACAAAGAACGTGTGGATAGTGATCCGCAGATCGGCAAGTGCAGAGAACGCAATCTCAACACTCTCCTGATCGGCTTCAATGATCGCACCCGTAAGGATATTTCCCAGCCGCCGGGCTTCAACCGGTGACATCTCGGCTGCGCTGGGGGTATGGCAGTTTTTCTGGAGGGTGTACATCTGGATGGAGCCGGTTTTCGTGAAGAAAATGGCGACCGTGTCACCCTTGTCAGTCTCGAATTCGTATTTGGTTCCAACACCGGGAAGATTCAGGGAACGAAGAGCCATAACAGACATTAGAAAAACGTTCTAAAAATATATTATGATATGGTGACGGGACGGGTCAGTATTTCCTGTACACCCGGACAAAAACAAAAGAGAGAGGGGGGTTTGAATTTTTTTGGTTTTTTTAAGATCCTTGTGAGAGCATGTGAGAGGGGATCTTCTGCTTATCTGAGAGCGTGGGAGGTGCGAAGTGCGAGCCGCTGTTTGATACCTGACTCACGGTTGGAGGGATTCGTCCTTCCCACTTACCTAGTTCGAACACTATGCATATAATCCCCGGACCGGGCGGGGTGAAAGTGAACTAAAGGCAATATGCCGGAGTAAAACACAAGAAATAATTAATCCGGTAACAGGTTTCTTTTCCATGGGCACGCAGAAATTTACCATTCTTCACTCAAACGACATGCACGGCGATTTCCTTGCCGAAAGCGGGGGTGAACCTGGGGAGCTGATCGGGGGACTCGCACTCCTTTCCGGTTACATCAACAAGGTGCGCAGCGAAGAGGAGAATGTTCTCTATGTGATCGCCGGGGATATGGTTCAGGGATCATTGATCGATTCCGAGTACAGGGGGATCTCCACCATCGAGATCATGAATTATCTCTCTCCTGATGCGGTATCGCTGGGCAACCATGAGCTGGACTACGGGCTTGAACACCTCCTGTTCTTGGAGAAGATGGCAAATTTTCCCATCGTCAACGCCAACCTGTACATCAAAAAATACCATAAACGGCTGATGCAGCCCCATGTCATCATAAAAAAGGCCGGTTTTGAGATCCTGTTTGTAGGTATAATAACCGATAAAGTGATGGACTCGATCTCCCGCGACTCCATGATAGGGAGCTTCATCTCGCTCGAGGAGGCGGGTGCAGAAACAGGCCGTATCTGCGATGCCTATAAAAACGATGATATCGATCTGACCGTGCTTCTCACCCATATTGGGTTTGATTCCGATAAGGAACTCGCACGACTGCTGGATCCTGCCTGGGGGGTTGACCTGATCATTGGCGGACATTCCCACACGATCCTTGATAAACCGGCCTGTGAGAACAACATCCTGATCGCTCAGGCAGGGGTTGGCACGAACCATATCGGCAGGTTTGACATAACCGTCGATGATGAGACGAACAGTATCATTGACTACCGCTGGCAGCTCGTTGCCATTTCTGATAAGAACGCCACTCCGGATCAGAAACTCCGGGAGTATATTGACTCCTTTAAACAGGTCGTTGACCGCAAATACAGCACACTGATCTGCCGGTTTGCCACCCGGCTCACCCACCCGGTTCGCGAAGAGGAGACCCCGCTTGGCAATCTCGTAGCCGATATATTCGGTGAATGCGCAGAATGCGATGTGATGTTTATGGGTGCGGGAGCAATCCGGCTAAAAGAACTCGGACCCGTAGTCACGCTGGGGGATCTCAAGGCCTGTTTCCCGTTCGACGATACGCTCAAACGCTATACCATCACCGGTTCGCAGATGATACGGATCTTCACGCATATCATGCGGCCGGAGAATCGTGACGGGGAAGGGGAATGTTACGAGGTGAATGCAGGGGTCAGGGCAGTGTACAATGATCGGACGAAAATCCTGGAGTCCCTGACCGTATCGGGAGAACCTGTCGATAATACCCGGCACTATACGATCGGCCTTATCGGTTATCATGCGGACAACTGCACAAAAAACATCAATATCACTTCCGATGAGCTCATGTGCTTAAATGGGACAAAAGTGGTTGCCACGTCGACGACCGGCGTGATCGAAGAATACCTCAGGACCCATCCGAACCTGAACCGCAAAATCGAGGGCAGGCTCGTTTATACCAGCAGGTGATTAACCACGGGTATCCTCCTTTTACCGGATCCCCTGCTCTGTCTTCCTTTTTTCATTCACCGGCATAAGGAAGAAAGCTAAAAAGTCCTCAGTCGTAATCCCCAAAACACCCCCATGCAACATTAAAAAGCAGTATTCAACACACCATGAGAAGAGCAGATAGATCCTTTTTTGACATTTTAAAACGATCATTATTCTTAGAATCGCGATCACGTCTCGCGCTTTCATCTGTCATCATCGCTGGAGTCTGATTACCATCGCCGAAATTCCCAAAGAAGAATACGTGCTGAAATGCACATCCGCATGCGCAGGGTGCAGCGACTCGCTGGCACTCCGGTACGTGCTCAAGGCAGCCGGCCCGGACACTGTCATGGTCGTTCCTGCCTGCTGTACGAGTGTCATACAGGGCATCTACCCGAACACCGCGTTCAATGTGCCGGTCTATAACATCGCCTTTGGTGCCGCTGCCGCATGTGCATCGGGCATGTCAAACGCATTCCGTGCAGAAGGAAAGAAGACGAATGTGATCGTTTATGCAGGCGATGGGGGAACGCTCGATATCGGCATCCAGGCAATGTCCGGCGCATTCGAGCGGGGCACCGATTTCCTCTATATCTGTTACGACAACGAAGCATACGGCAATACCGGCATGCAGCGCTCCGGGGGCACACCCATGGGCGCAAAGACCACCACCACACCTGCCGGCAAGACCGATGCCAAGAAAGATATCGATGCGATCGTCGCTGCCCATGACCCGCCCTACATGGCAACCGCGTGCGCAGCCTACCCGCAGGATATTTTCAAGAAGGTGCAAAAAGCCCTCACGTTCCGGGGCCCCACCTTCCTCCATATCCTTGCACCCTGCCCGCCCGGCTGGCGTTACCCGACAGAGAAGACCGTTGAGATGGGAAAACTCGCCGTCAAGAGCGGCATGTGGGTGCTCTACGAACGGGAGTACGGAAAGGTCACCATCGGCCCGCAGTCCAAGGTTGCAATGAAGAAACCGCTGCCGCTCGAAGACTATCTCTCGCCCCAGGGACGATTCAAGGGTATCGATCCAAAGATTGTTGAGATCTTAAAACAGCGGATCACCAGGAACTTCCAGCGGCTGGCTGCCGAGGAGGAGGCGTCAGCATGAAGAAGATTGCCACCGGCAACAAGACAGTTGCCGAAGCAGTAAAACAGGCAGCCCCCACAGTTGTCGCAGCGTACCCCATCACCCCGCAGACCGAGATCGTGGAACAGATTGCCGAGTTTGTCACCAGTGGCCAGATGCCGTCCAGGTACATCGCCGTTGAGAGCGAGCATTCCGCGATGGCGGCCTGCATTGGTGCAAGTATCACGGGTGTGCGGACATTCACTGCCACCAGTTCGCACGGGCTTCTCTACATGCATGAGATGACCAACTGGGCAGCCGGAGCACGCCTCCCGATCGTGATGGCGAACGTAAACCGCTCCCTTGGGCCCGGCTGGAATATCTGGGCAGAACACACCGATGCATTGCAGGAACGCGACACCGGCTGGCTGCAGGTCTATGTCAGCTCGGTGCAGGAAGCCTACGATGCAACACTCATGGCATTCCGTATCGCCGAGCACAACAATGTACTTCTGCCGGTGATGGTGAACCTTGACGGGTTTTTGCTCTCCCACATCATGCAGCCGGTCGACACCGTTGAACTGGGTGATTTCATCCCCGCAATACATCTCCCCCATGCCATTGATCCCAGGCACCCTGCCGGCTACGGCACGCTGACCGGTCCTGACCAGCAGTTCAGGTTCCGCTGGGATATCGAGCGCTCGATGAGGGACTCGGTGAAGGTCATCGAAGAGACCGAGAAAGAGTTTGCCAGACGATTTGGCCGGAAGTACGGGTTCACCGAAGATTACCGGTGCGAGGATGCCGAGGTAATCGTTGTTGCCATGGGCACCCTTGGAAAAGAGGCGGAAGTGGCAATAGATCTTCTCAGAAATGAGGGGATCAAAGCCGGTTCCATGCGCCTGCGCTGGCTGCGGCCGTTCCCGAAACTCAACCTGAAAGGGAAGCAGGTTGTCATAATCGACCGCGACTACTCGTTTGGTCGCGGGGGAATTCTCGCAACGGAGATCATGGCCCAGACAAAAGAGGAAGTCTATTCCGTGATCGCCGGGCTGGGCGGACAGGAAGTCACCTATGATGATATCGCAGGGTTCGTTCGCACCCGTCGTATGGGTGAAGAGTTCTGGTTCGGGGTGAACGCCCATGTTTGAGATCCGCATCCACTCCCGGGGCGGGCAGGGTGGCGTGACCGCAGCCCGGCTCCTTGCAATGGCAGCCCTCCATGACGGCAAATACGCGACCGCATGCCCGTTCTACGGTGCCGAGCGAAGGGGAGCACCGATCGTCTCGTTCGTCCGCATCGATGATAAACCGATCAAGGTCTACAGCCAGATCCGGCAGCCGGATATGGTGGTTGTACTGGATACGAGCGTCATGGACGTAGTCGATGTGCTGCACGGGTTGAAAAAGGGCGGTCGCATCTTCATCAACAGTGCCGGTAAGAGAGAGTTTGCCGGGTTTGAGTGCCGCAACGTTGACCTGACGGGAATAGCACTGCGCGAGAACCTTGTTGTCTCGGGCAGCCCGATATTAAACACGCCGGTGCTTGGGGCGCTTGCATCGATGGGGATCATCACTGCAGAGTCTGGCAAGAGAGCGATCCGCGAGATGTTTTCCGATGAACGCAATGTCAAGGCTGCTGAAGCAGCATACAAGGAGATGAGCGCATGAGTTCTTCACGCGAACGCCTCGCAATGAGCCGGCCCAAGGAAGGGGCAGCCGGGCAGACGGGATCCTGGCGGGTTTTCAAACCGATAGTTGACCGGGAGAAGTGCAATGCCTGCGGACTCTGTGCCATGTACTGCCCGGACGGAGTGATTGACGAGGAACTCAACATCGATCTCCGTTTCTGCAAAGGCTGCGGTATCTGTGCCAACGAGTGCCCGAAAAAGGCAATCGAGATGGTACGGGAAGAGAAATAATTTTTCAAATATCTTTTTTTTTGCAATCGATTCATCTTCGCGCTGCTGCTTAACCCCCGGTATAGCTGAAATTCCCCTTGGATATCATCAATACCTGACTGTGAGTGCGTCGCATATCTGCACTTCAGACAGCACGGACCTTTTTACCCTGATACTGCGGGCATTCAATTCAAAATCTTTTTTTATTCGTTGATTCATATGAACAGTACGTGAATACTTGTGAACAGGACACATTTTGGAGACATACGGGATCTTTTTAAGTTCGATCTGGTCCGCCATATCATGAAATCAATACCCGGATTGACCGGTTTCACCTTCATCCCCCTGCTGACAGAGAGCAACGGGAAACCCGATCCGGAATCAGGCACAAAAAGAGACATGGCAAAAGCAGTGAAAAGCGGAAAAGCGGGAAGCCAGAACAGCAATCTTCTGGAACACGTGTCCCGGCTTCAGGAGATCGACAGCGATCTTGAATATGTCCAGTACCTCCATTCCTATTTCAAAAACGAGAACATCTTAATGGATATCCTGCACCCGCATACCTTCACCAATAAGGAGCGGGAGCGCTATTTCAATACGGTTTTTGCCAACTTCCCGAAAAAATCACTGGTATTTCTTGACCCCGACATCGGGCTTGAGGAGAGCAAGCCAAGCCAGCGCCACCTGCTTTTTGCCGAGGTGAAGATGATCTATGACCATCTCGATGCAGGGTCAGTCATGATGATCTACCAGCATTTCCCGAGAAAAGTCCATGAAGATTACATCCAGCAGCGATGCTCGCAGCTGTCAGAACTTACCGGATCTTCGCTCCTCACCATCACCGATAACGAGATCATCTTCTTCCTCTGCGCGAAAAATCCGGGTATGCAGGAACGCCTCGAAACGACCCTGGAGAGTTACGCCAACAGCTATCCGGCTCTGAATTCCCGCACTTGCGGGTGAACCAGGTAGCCGGTTCTGTTTTTAATCGGGAGAGATCCGGGCCTGCAGTTTTAGATATGAAAGTTCCGGCTTACCCGATTTTCAGTTCATCCTTGGCGATATATTCGATATCGGACTTATAGAAATGGGTAAACCCGCAGTTCTGGCACCGTATGGTAAAGTGCCTGCACCCAATCGTAAGATCATGCGGACCGGTCATATGACAATGCCGGCATTCCGCGGTCTCAACAAGTTCCCACAGGTCAAAACACCCGATCTTTGTGTAGGATCCTGTCTTTGCCACATCATGTACCCGCGGGACAAAAATCCGGGTCGCCCCGCAGTTTTCACACGCAACCTGAGCCTGATTGGGGACCGCCTTGATATTCTGATCGGCAACCTGTTTGCAGTGATAACAGTCCGTGCGGTATTTTGTGAAGATAAACCTTTCACTCATGAAAGATACTGGATGCGTCCGGGTTCATTAACCTGTTGCAGGACACCCTGCAACGGGTTTTTTACCGGTATTGCAGCCTTCTGTCCGGAAAATCGCCATAAACGTACCGAAAACGAGAGGCAGAGGGCAATTCTTTGTGCTGTAACAAAACCGGTCTCATTTTTGTTAGTAAATTTAAATACAAGGCGATAACAATGTAATTTCCATGAAGAGATTCATTGGATTGTTCGTTCTTGTGGTTGTCCTTGCGCTGATCAGCGGATGTACCCAGCCGGTAAAGCCTGCAGCAGTAACTACACCGGTAGTCACCGAAGTACCAACGGTTCCCACCACAGAAGTAACCATAGTGCCAACTCAAGAGCCAACCAGGGTCCCCACGACGGTAATCACAGTTCCGGCCAAACCGAAGATCCCCCTGGTACCCCAGACCATAAAGACGATCATCTCCATGCAGAACAACACGTTCGTCCCCCAGGAGCTCACGGTACTGCCGGGAACCGGTATCACCTGGGTAAATGATGACAACATCGCCCACTCCGTAAAAACGACCGGAATTCACACGGGTATGTTCAACTCCGGTGACATTATTCCCACAGCAGCGTGGGGCTACACCTTTGGTGCCGATGAAGGGGTGTTCGAATTCACCTGCACCGATCATCCGGATATGAAAGGAACGATCGTTGTCAAGAAGGGTGAGTCCGTAGTAGGTGCACCTACAATGCAGACACCGTCCCCCTGATCAGAGAATCCTTTTCCTTTTTATTTTTATTTTCCCCAGTGTGGGAACTATCATCAGACCATTGGCAATTCTTCGTGCTGCAACAAAACCGGTCTCAATTTATTTCGTAAATTTAATTAGAAGGCGAAAACAAAATATTTGCCATGAAGAAAATTATTGGATTGTTCATTCTGGTAATTGTCCTTGCAATGATCAGTGGATGTACCCAGCCAGCAAAGCCAGCAGCAGTAACTACACCGGTAGCTACCGAAGTACCAACGATTCCCCCCCCACAAGCCACAACTGCACCAACCATGGAACCGGCCCCCGTAGCAACACCCCAGAATACAATCGTGATAATTACGACGGTAGCTGCAGCGGTACAGACACCCCTGCCGGTACAGACTGCATCGACAAAGATCACGACAATCTATATCCGGAACAATTCATTTGATCCCCAGGTGCTTACCGTCCTTCCGGGAACCGGCATCACATGGATCAATGATGATACAACCAACCATGCGATCAAAACAACAGGAACTCACGCAGGCATGTTCAATTCAGGAGATTTCATGAAAGGTACCGAGTGGGGTTATACCTTCGGAGCAAATGAGGGTACATTTGAAATTATCGACACGTACTCGAATTCAACCTGCACGATCATTGTCAAGAAAGGCGAGTTGCTTATGGGTAGTACAACCGTACGTCCAACATCAACAACATAATCTCATTCCTTTTTTTTATTATCTCAGCCTTTTTCACGTGCCCCTGTCTCGAGCTCAAGGCAAACGACATCATGGCTTTTTTTATATCGGGTGTATCCTTTACAGGATCCTAAAACCCGTAAAACAACATCAAGGGAAAATTTCTAACAACAGGAAAAACCAGAAAAAAGGATACAGATATTGGAAAAATTTAAGGTTAGTAGTCGCCCATGCCCGGAGGCATGCCGCCCATTCCACCCATGCCCGGGGGCATACCGCCGCCTTCGGGTGCATGGCTCTTTGAGGATGCAATGACATCATCAATACGCAGGATCATGACCGCTGCTTCTGCTGCTGAAGAGATTGCCTGGGTCTTGACCCGGAGGGGCTCGACAACACCGGCTGCCTTCATATCGACTACCTTTCCCTCAAAGACATTGAGACCATAGGTCTTCTTGCCCTTCTTTTCGTGGGCTGCACGGATCTCGACAAGCATGTCGATGGGGTCAAGACCTGCATTCTCGGCGAGAGTGCGGGGGATGACCTCGAGTGCGTCTGCGAATGCATTGATAGCGAGCTGGGCCCGGCCACCGACAGTTGCTGCGTACTCGCGGAGACGGAGCGAGAGCTCGGTCTCAGGTGCGCCGCCACCGGCTACAACCTTCTTGTCCTCGACAACGACACCGACAACGCGGAGTGCGTCGTGGATAGCGCGTTCGAGTTCGTCGACTACGTGCTCAGTGCCGCCTTTGATGATGATGGACACTGCCTTGGGGTTCTTGCACTGCTCGACAAAGGTCATATCTTCGCCACCGACTTTGCGCTCCTCAACGAGTCCGGCCTTGCCGAGCTCTTCTTTGGAGATTGCATCGATCGAGGAGACGAGGGTTGCACCGGTTGCACGGGCAAGCTTCTCCATGTCGCTCTTCTTGACACGGCGGGTTGCAAAGAGTCCTGCCTTTGCAAGGTAGTGCTGTGCAATGTCGTCAATGCCCTTCTGGCAGAAGAGGACGTTTGCACCGCTCTTGACAATCTTGTCAACAATGTCTTTTACCATGCGCTCTTCCTCATCGAGGAATGCCTGGAGCTGGTCGGGAGAGGTGATGTTGATCTCTGCGTCGACTTCGGTCTTCTTGAACTCGACTGCTGCATTCAGGAGAAGGATCTTTGCATTGACAACCTTCTTGGGCATCGAGGGGTGGACGCGTTCCTTGTCGATGAGTACTCCTTCAACAATCTCGGAGTCCTCGATTGAGCCACCGGTCTTCTTCTCGACCTTGATGTTCTCGATGTCAACGGTGCCATCTGCATCGGTGACCATGGTCACTGCCCTGACAACGAGGTCACAGAGCTTGTCCTTGCTGGCCTCTGCGCCCTTGCCGGTCATCGCGGTGCCTGCAATGTTCTTTAAGAGCACCTTGTCGCTGACCTTGATGTCGAAAGCGATCTCTTTTAAGAGCTGCTGGGCCTTCTCGGCTGCCTGGCGGTAACCTGCGGCAATGATCGTCGGGTGGACATCCATCTCGAGAAGGTCTTCTGCCTTTTTCAGGAGTTCGCCGGCAATGATGACTGCGGTGGTTGTACCGTCGCCGACTTCATCGTCCTGGGTCTTTGCGACCTCGACCATCATCTTTGCGGCCGGGTGCTCGATGTCCATTTCC